>URTO01000061.1 GCA_900550745.1 uncultured Desulfovibrio sp.
ATGACGATGATTTGTGCTGCCGTTTCGGGGGCGACGAATTTATCATCCTGATCCCCCGAATCGGCAGGGATGAAAGCATCGAACACGTCAACCGCTTACGGGAAATCTGCTCGCTGGCCCCCACTCATGGGCCAGCCCCTGAAATGAAGGTCACGGCCAGCTTCGGCCTGTCCTTCATCGGCGAATCCGAACTGCTCAATACGTTTAATTCCGTTGAAATCCTTGAACATGCCATTCAAGTCGCCGACCATCGCCTTGCCCGCGCCAAACAGGAAGGCCGGAACCGCATCTGTTCCGCAGGATAAAACGGCATACCTGTTCATGGCAGCCGTTGGCGGCCCCGTTCCATGCCGTGCGGAACGCGGGCACGGCCTCCGGCGAGGATGGCCTCAAGGCCGCCCATCATCAACCCCTGAGAGGCCCCCAGCGCTGTTGCCCGCCGATGTCGGATAAAAGCGATACGGCACGTCATGCCCGTCCCACCGCCCTTCGGCACAGCAGGCGTCGCATCCATACCTTGCCGTCGCCCTTCCCCCGGATGCGGAAGGGGAAGCCGAGGAACAGCGGCATCCCTTCGCTGAGGCAGGCGGGCCTCCGCTCGCCGTCCCCTCGCCCCCCTTTATGGACACGGGCTGCGGGGCTCCTCCCAGTATTTCAGAAAATACAAGCCTGCATAAAAGGATGTTCCCTCCGCCCATACAAAAGATGCCCGTTTCCAAACGGGAACATGGCCGCCGGGCCATGCGGGCCCCATTCAGCGGGCCTTCCTCTTTTTGCCGAAAAGCCCTACCTTGGAAGGGAAGAAAGGGCGCTGACGGCGCCTCCAACCTTTTCCACACAACGCCATGAAGACAGAATTTGAAACAGCCACAACGGATCTTGCCCGCAGAGTCCCCCCACACAGTGCGGAAGCCGAGCGGGCCGTGCTCGCCGGGCTGATCCTGCGCCCTTCCGCAATGGGGCAGATCGCCCCCATGCTGCACCCGGAAGATTTTTACCTGCCCGCGCATCAGACGCTGTATGCGGCGGCCCTTGGGCTCCATACCGACAACCGGCCCGTGGATCTCGTTACCCTTGCGGAACACCTGCGCGATCAGGGTTCGCTGGAACAGGCGGGCGGCGCGGCCTATATCGCGGAGCTGGCGCAGTCGCATGTCAGCGCGGCAAACGCCGAGTATTACGCCAAGCTCGTGCGGGACAAATCCATCCAGCGCGGGCTCATTGAGGCGGGGGCCAAGATCGTTTCCACGGGCTTCGACACGTCAAAGGATCTGGCCGGGCTCATCGACGAGGCCGAGCAGTCCGTCATGGCGGTCTCCAGCCGCACCAGTTCCGGGGGGTTCCGGCCCGTGCAGGCGCTCGTGGGGGACGTGGTGGACGCCGTGCTCAAGCCCGCCGCGGGCGGGATCACCGGGCTCGCTACCGGCTATCCCGAACTCGACGCCATCACGCGGGGGCTCCAGCCTTCGGATCTGATCATCATTGCGGCGCGCCCTGCGATGGGCAAAACCGCCCTTGCCCTCAACCTCGCCATGCGTGCCGCCATCAGCGAAGGCGCGCCCGTGGGCATCTTCTCGCTGGAAATGTCCGAACACCAGCTTGTCCAGCGCATGATCAGCCTGTGGGGGAAAATCCCGCAGGAACAGCTTTCCACAGGCCGCCTGAGCAAAACCGAGGGGGCACGGTTCTTTGAGACCGCCGATCTGCTCCGAACCGCGCCGCTGTTCATCAACGAGACGCCCGCCATCAGTACCCTTGAACTCCGTTCGCAGGCCCGGCGGCTCAAGGCCGAGCATGGCCTTGGGCTTATCGTGGTGGACTATTTGCAGCTTATGCGCTCCTCGCGGCGCACGGACTCGCGTGAACTCGAAATTTCGGATATTTCCCGTTCGCTCAAGGCCATAGCCAAGGAACTCGACGTGCCGGTCGTGGCGCTTTCGCAGCTCAACCGCAAGGTCGAGGAACGCAAGGACAACCGCCCCCTGCTCTCCGACCTGCGGGAATCCGGGGCCATCGAACAGGATGCCGACATCGTGATCTTCCTCTACCGCGAGGAAGTGTATAAGCCCGACACGCCGAAAAAAGGCATCGCCGAACTCATCATCGGCAAGCACCGCAACGGGCGTATCGGAACCGTGGAACTGGCTTTCCTGCCGCAGTACACCGCCTTTGAACCGCTCGCCAAGGATCGCTGATCAGCAGCGGTGGATTTGCCGAACATACATTCCTGTTGGGAGGAGACTAGGCCGTGCCGTCGTTTTACATTTAATTATTTGAAGTTATTGAAAACAGTCTTTTTTGTAGCTTGAAAGATAGTTAAATGATTTCAATAGATTATATTTAATTGACGGCATAGCCTAGGCAATGATCCTGACGGTGTTCTTTTTCAGATACCCGGACGGCATATAGCTTTCCTTGGCCTGACGGAGCCCTTCCTCATCGGCGTCCTGTTCGCGGTTGATGAACAGGAAGTCCTTGGCTGAATGTTTGGCGAAACAGAAATTGATGGCCTGATAGACGCCGCGGTATTCAGGGCGGCCCTTTTCAAAGTGGACGACGATGGTCTGATCGTCGAGCGGTTCGCCCACGGCGAAGGCGGCCATTTCCCCGCCCACGTAGAGCGCGCCGCCGATAAGCCCGGGCAGGGCGTCCCAGTTGCGGAGCACGGAACAGACCACGTCGCTTTCGGCCAGCAGCGAAGCCGACTTCTCGCATTCCCGCCATTTGCACCAGTCGTTTTGGAGCGCCAGCACCTGCGGCATGATTTCGCCGTTCAGAGTGCGGTAGTCCTCCCCATAGGCCTTCATGTACCCGTTGACGTGGTTCTTCTTCTTGTGGAGCTTGCTGCCCGCGAGGGTCGAGAGCGCTTGCTGCGTGTACAGGTATTCCCATTGGCCCGGCGTTTCTTCGATTTGCACGCGGCCCGGCAGACGTTCGAGCAGCAGTTCGCACAGCGGTTCAGGGGCGCGGAGGATGGTCGTGCCCGGCACGAGTTCGGGCATGGCGGCCCAGTCGGCGGCGTGCCAGTCGCCTACCGGAGCCCACAGGCGTTCGACGGGCAGGTCGCTGCGCTTCTGGCGGATCCAGCAAAGCCCGTGCGCCGTGCGCCACTCAAGGTTGTAATGGGTTCCCCAGCCCCAAAGGTTGGTGAAGGTATAGTCGGCGGCGTGCAGGGGCAGCGCGCGGAAGTAAGGGGCATACGCGGCGGCGTCGCCGAGTTCGATGGAAGAGAAGTTTTCCGTAAGCATGTGAACCTCTGGTTAACGGGATGCGCAGGTATGGGGGCGCACGGTCAGGGCGAAACGGGTCCAGTTGCAGCGCAGCGTGACCCATAAGAGCGAAAGCGACATGACCACCTGCGAAACGAAGGTGGAGAGGAAGACCCCTGAGGCGTCCTGCCAGATGATGTGGCCGAACAGCCATGCGATGGGCAGGCGTACCGCCCAGACCGCGAAGCTGAACGAGACCATCGGGTAGACCGTGGCTCCGGCGCCGTTGAGCCCGCCAGCCAGCACGACGCTGGCGACGGTGAACGGCACGGCCATGATGTTGAAGGAAAGGTATTTGACGGTTTCGGCCTGCACGGCGGGATCAGGGGCGATCAGGCCCGCGAGTTCCATACGCCAGGGCCATATGGCGGCCCCCACGCAGCACATCCCCGCGCAGGCGATGCCGAGCGTGGCGAGCAGGGTGCGTTTGGCCTCGCGGCGGTTGCCCTCGCCGAGCGCGTGCCCCACGAGCACCGAGGCGGTCATGCTGAACGCCACGGCGGGCAAAAACAAAATGGATTCCACCCGCAGCCCCGTGGTCAGCCCCGCAAGGGCGTTGACCCTGCCGAAGGGCAGGGAGGCCGTGATGACGTACAGGACCATATAGCCGGTCTGCCACAGGAAGGACGTGCCGAACGCGGGCCCGGCGACCTTGAGCAGGTACGGGGCCCCCGCCTTGATCCAGCGCCAGCCGGGGAAGCTGTCGCGTGTGAACAGCCCGTGGCGCATGAGCAGGAACAGCATGAGCGCGGCCCCGACGGTGACCGAGATGAGCGTGGAGTAGGCGAGCCCCGCTGCTCCGTAGGCCGGGAACCCCCACCAGCCGAGCCCGAAGGCCAGATCGCCGAAGACGTTGAGCAGGCAGGCCGTGCCGGTCACGTACAGCGGGATGAGCACCATCTTGGCGGAACGGAACACGGCCGCGCCGATGGTGAGGGTGTATTGTCCGGGGATGCCCCAAATCGTCGCCGTCAGGAACATGATCGCCACGGGCATGATGCTCTCGGGCGTCTGGATGAGGCGCAGGAGCGGTTCCCGCCACACCGAGGCCGCCACCGCAATGGCTGAGCCGACGGCGATGCAGCCGATGGTCACGAGCCCCACATACCTCCTCGCCCGGACGAATTTGCACGCGCCGAGCGACTGGCTGATGGAGGCCACCGCGCCGTTCACGGCGGCCATCGCCAGCGCCATGAACATCATATGGCACTGGGTGATCAGGCCGATGGAGGCCTGCACCTCCGAGCCGATGCGCCCGCCCGCCCACACGTCGGTGATGCCGATGACGAATTGACAGAGCAGCATGATGCACTGCGGCCAGGTCAGGTGCCAGATGGTGTGGATGCGTTCGGTGTTCAGTTTCATATGGCATGGGGGTTGGGGGTCCGATGGAAGCATACGCCCCATGCCGTCCGGCACAAGGCGATGAGAGAAGGAAGGCCCGCGGCCGGGGAACTCTTTCCTATGGAAAGGGGGAACCGTTAAGCTCCTCCCTTTTGCAAAATGTCCTCATCCGTTCCGCTGCTTTCAAAGAATGGGGCGGTGCGGCGGTGAGCCCGTACCGGCTGATTTTTCCGCAACGGGGGTTCCCTGATGCCGGATCTGCCGTCCTGTTCGCGGCGGCCTGGGCTGGGGTGTCAAAAAAGGGTTGAATCGGGGGGCCGCCGCGTTTTTTCAGGGGCACAGGGCGCTTCCCTCCAAAATGCGGGCAGTGCTTCAGTAATACGGTTTGCGGGGGATGAGGCAATGCCCCCATCTTTTTCCTGTGGCTGTGCCATAGAAAGTGGTTGGTGCTTTATTCTTTGAAATGCCAAACGGATAACCAATAAAATATCCCAGGCATGGAGCCCATCGACGGAAAAACTGGAGAAAACGCCTGTGGTTTCGCCATACTGTGGAGATAAAACGGCCACATCCTCCGGCAGGGCCCTTCCTGTTCCTTCACCCCTCCCCGAACCCCTTGTCGGGGGGCGGCTAGGCCGTGCGGACGTTGTGGAGGGAGGGGGCCCTTTTCGGGCGGTTCCCCTCCCTCCACAGATGTCCTTCGATGGCCTTTGCGCTTACTCCCCAACCATCCCGGCGGAGGCGAGCGCCTGAAACAGGACGATGCCCGCGGCGGTGGAAAGGTTGATGCTGCGGACTTCGCCCTTGATGGGGATGCGGACGTGATGCGGCGAGAGCGCGATCACTTCCGGCGGCAGCCCTGACGTTTCGCGCCCGAAAACGAGGGAATCGTTTTCCGTGAACGCGAAACGGTGCAGGGCGACACCCCGCCGGGCGCTGGTGAGGACGAGCCGCCTGCCCGCCCCGGCGTTTCGGAGGTAGGCGTCGAGGCCGGGCCATACCGTCATGTCCACATGGGGCCAATAGTCAAGGCCCGCCCGTTTGAGGTAGCGATCCTCGAGCTTGAAGCCCAAAGGCTCGATGAGATGCAGCGAAACCTGCATGGCGGCGCACAGTCGGGCCACATTGCCCGTATTCGGAGGTATTTCCGGCTGAAAGAGAACGACATGCATACAGGTCGGCATCCGTGTAATAGGTGAAATGGGTTTTCAATAAAGGTGGACAGAAGAACGCGGGATGCTTATTAGGCTTCAAAGCCCAGTTTGTTGATGGCCTTCTTCACTTCCGCGATGTCGAGGGGCTGGGATTCCTTCCAGGTGGCTTCGCCCTTTTGGAGGTCGACGTTTACGTCGGTCACGCCGGGAAGCGCTTCCAGAGCCTGGGTTACGGCCTGCTTGCAATGGTTGCAGGACATGCCTTTCACGGTGAGAGTGGGCATAATCGTATCCTTTCTGGGTAAGAAGGTGGATGATGAAGGGGCAGCCGTGCTGCCCGCCCTTCATATCATAAGAGCTTAGCCGATATTGGCAAGCAGAGGAGAGGCACATGGATCAGCAGAAAGAAGTTCTTTTCACCGTGGGCGGCATGCACTGCGCCGCCTGCTCATCGCGGCTTGAGCGCGTCCTGAACGGCATGGACGGCGTACAGTCCGCCACCGTCAGCCTTGCCGCCAACAGCGCCACCGTCGTGCCTGATCCTGCGCTTTCCGAATCAGACACCGAAGCCCTTATCCAACAGATTGGGGAGCGGGCCGTGGATATGGGGTTCACCGCAACGCCCGTGGCCCCGGAAGCCGATATGGTGGACACATGGGAAGCGCAGCAGCAGGAAACCATTGGGCGGCTCGCGATGCTGAAGGCCCGGCTGTGGCCCGAATTCGGATTCACCATCCTGCTGCTTCTGGTGTCGATGGGGCACATGTGGGGGCTTCCGCTGCCCGCAATCATCGATCCCATGCATTCGCCGGAGTCCGCCCTCAACCACGCGCTGTTGCAGCTTGTGCTAACCTTGCCGGTCATCTGGTCGGGACGCCATTTTTACCTGACCGGCCTGCCGAACCTGTGGCGGCTCACCCCGAACATGGACAGCCTCGTGGCGATGGGCACGGGCGCGGCGTTCCTGTACAGCCTGTGGAATACGGCCGAGGTTGCGCTTGGGCATACGGGCAAGGTGATGGATCTGTATTATGAGTCCTCCGCCGTGCTGATTTCGCTCATCTCGTTCGGCAAGTACCTGGAGGCCGTTTCGCGGTTCCGCATGTCCGACGCCATCGGGGCCCTCATGAATCTGACCCCGGAAACGGCCCTGCGCCTGCCCGCCCCCGACAAGGCGGATCAGGCCGAAGAGGTTCCGGTCAAGGCCGTGCGCGTGGGGGACTATTTGCAGGTGAAGCCCGGCGGGAGGATTCCTGTTGACGGGGTAGTAACAAGCGGCGCGTCCAGCGTGGACGCCTCCATGCTGACCGGCGAGTCCATGCCCGTCCCTGTGGGCGTGGGCAGTTCGGTGGCGGGCGGCACGATGAACACGACCGGTTCTTTCATCATGCGGGCCGAGCGCGTCGGTGCGGATACGGCCTTGTCGCGGATCATCAAGCTGGTGCGCGAGGCGCAGAGCTCCAAGGCGCCCATCGCCCGGCTGGCCGACGACGTGAGCCTTGTTTTCGTGCCGACGGTCATGGCGCTGGCGGTCATCGCCGGTGCCGGGTGGCTGTTCTTGGGGCATGTGCCGGTTTCGGAAGCCTTCCGTATTTTTGTAGCCGTGCTGGTGGTGGCTTGCCCGTGTGCGCTCGGCCTTGCTACGCCCATTTCCATCATGGTGGCTACGGGCCGGGGCGCGCAGATGGGCGTGCTCGTCAAGAACGGTACGGCCCTTGAACTCGCGGGCCGTCTGGATGTGCTCGTCTTCGACAAGACCGGGACGCTGACCGAAGGCAAGCCCCGCCTGCTTGCCGCCGAGTCCTTTGATCCGCTGTTCGACGAGGAGCGCATCTTGGGATACGCCGCCTCGCTTGAGGGCGTGTCCGAACATCCGCTTGCGCTGGCCGTGACGTCCGCCGCCGAGGAGCGGAACCTCCGCCTGTATCCCGTCAGCGGCTTTGCCAGCGTTTCCGGCCTCGGCGTATCCGGCAATGTGGATCTGGAAAACGAGTCCATACCGTTGTTGCTCGGTAACAAGCGGTTGATGGAAGAGCGGCAGGTTGCTTTTGATGCGGTAAAGGATCTGGATGCCCGTTTGGCGGGGCTGTCGGATTCCGGCGCGACGCCCCTCTTGCTTGCCGTGAGTGGCCGCCTTGTGGGGATGCTTGCCGTAGCTGACGCTATCCGCCCGGAAACGGCGGGCGTGGTGAAGGAGCTCCGCCAGCTTGGTTTGCGGGTGATCATGCTCAGCGGCGACAACCGCCGCACGGCTGAAGCCATCGCGAAGGCTGCGGGCATAGATGAGGTGATTGCCGATGTGTTGCCGGATGGTAAGGAGAAGGTGATCAGCGAATTGCAGGCCTCCGGGCTGCGGGTGGGGATGATCGGCGACGGCATCAACGATGCCCCCGCGCTGGCCCGTGCCGATGTCGGCATGGCGATGGGCAACGGCATCGACGTCGCCGTAGAAGCCGGGGACATCGTCCTTCTCGGCAGCGACACCCGTTCTGGCAAGGGGCTGCGCGGCGTGGTGACGGCGCTGGAGCTGAGCCGGGCAGCCTTGCGGAACATCCGGGAGAATCTCGGCTGGGCCTTCGGCTACAACATCCTTTGCCTGCCCATTGCCGCCGGGGTGCTCAAGATTTTCGGCGGCCCCTCGCTCTCACCCATGATCGCGGGTACGGCGATGGCCTTCTCGTCCGTCTCCGTTGTGCTCAACGCGCTGCGCTTGCGGCGGTTTGGAAAGTAGGGGGGAATGAATCGGGGAGGGGAGGAAGAACCTTTCTGAAGAAAGGCTTCTTCCTCCCCTCCCCGAACCCTTCCCCTTCATCTCCAAAGACTTTCGACTGGTGGGGAGGCGGCGCGGCGGGAGTCCCGCTGTATGATGGGCTATAAAAATGTGGGCAAGCCCGGAAATATCAGTTTCCGGGC
>URTO01000062.1 GCA_900550745.1 uncultured Desulfovibrio sp.
TCAAGGGGCGGTAGCCCCTTGCCGCCGGAGGCCCTTATTTCTTCTTTTTGCCGCCGGGGGTCGCGGGCGGGGTCGCCTTGGGGGTGGGCTTGGGCTCCTCAACGGGGGCTTCGGCCGGGGTCTCCACGGCGGCTACGACCTTGGGCGGGGGCGTTTCGGAATGCACCTCGTTCGGGGCGACCTTGGGCACGGAGGCCAGGCGCGGCTTCGCTACGCGGGCAGTACCCTTGTGGTATACGACGAACTTGGTGGGAACCGGAGAACGGTGGGTCGAGAGCATGAAGAGGCTCTTGGTCGGGCAGACTTCCACGCAGATGCCGCAATAGACGCAGGAAAAGGGATCGTACCCCCAGAAAGCTTCCTTCGGGTCTGTGGAGATGCACTGCGCCGGGCACTTGTTCGAGCACATGCGGCAGAAGATGCAGGATTCCACATTGTTGATGAGACGGCCCCGGTAGTTGGAGAAGGGGTCGCGTTTCACCATCGGGTACTTCCGCGTCGCGGGGCGCTTGAGGAAGTTGCGGAATATGGTGTTGATCATGAGCATGACGAGTTCCTCCTACCGTTCGGTGCAGCTGATGCAGGGGTCGATGGAAAGCACGACGACGGGAACGTCGGCAAGCTGGATTCCCTTCACCATATGGAGCAGGGGCGGAATGTTGGCGAATGTGGGCGTGCGGATGCGTACGCGGTCGAGGTACTTGGAACCGTTGCCCTTGACGTAGTACATGCACTCGCCGCGGGGCTGCTCGACGCGGGAAACGACTTCGCCGGAGGGGTTGCCCTTGACCTTCACGTTGATTTCCGTGTCGGGCAGGTGGCTGATGGCCTGGCGGACGATTTCCATGGACTGGAGCACTTCGAGGAAGCGGACTTTGGTACGGGCCCAGCAGTCGCCGTCGAGGACGGACACGGGCGTGAACCCAAGTTCCGCGAAGGCTTCGTATTCCGTCTGGCGCACGTCCTGAGCCACGCCGCTGCCGCGCAGGGTCGGCCCGGCGGCGCCGAGCTGGATGGCTTCCTGAGCGGTCATCACGCCGATGCCCACCGTGCGCTTTTTGACGGTGTAGTCTTCCATGGTCACCTTTTCGAGGCGGCGCATTTCGGCTTCAAGGGTATCCAGTTCGTCGAGGATCCAGCGCTGGTGCTCACGGGAGAGATCCTTGCGCACGCCGCCGACGATATTGGTGGAGATGATGACGCGGTTGCCCGCCGTGGCTTCGTTGATGTCCATGATGCGTTCGCGGATTTTCCAGAACTGCATGAACAGGCTTTCAAAGCCGAGGGCGTCCGCAAAAAGGCCGAGCCACAGCAAGTGGCTGTGCATCCTGTGGAGTTCCGACCAGATGATGCGCAGGTAGGCGGCGCGGCGCGGCACTTCGACGTTCATGAGGTGCTCGATGGCGCGGCAGAAGCACAGGGCGTGGATGCAGGAACAGATGCCGCAGACGCGCTCCACGATGTAGATCATCTGGTTGTAGTCGCGGAGCGTGGTGAGCGTTTCGAGGCCGCGGTGGACATAGCCGAGCTTGGGCAGGGCTTCGACCACGGTTTCGTTTTCCATGACGAGCTGGAGATGGATCGGTTCCGGCAAAACCGGATGCTGCGGTCCGAAAGGAATGATCGTACGGGACATGACGCGCTCCCTACTTTTTGGTGACGGTGGAAAGGGTGCAGGAAGGGCCGCGGAGAAGCGGCGGCGGCGTGTCCTTTTCCAGATAGAGGCTGCCTTGGAAGTCAAGGATCAGCCCGTCCCATGTGATGCCGTATTGGTCGCGGCTTTCGTTTTCCACGAGCAGGGCGCAGAAATAGATGTCCGAAATGCTCGGCACCGCTTGCCCCAGCGGGACGGTGAGGCGGTAGCTGCGCATGTTCAGGTTTTTGTCGTAGTGGTAGATGATATCGAGATTGCCGTCGCCGAGGTTGTGTACGGACAGGGTCACGAAACGGTACCCGGCGTCGAAATTGGCCTTGGCCACGGCGCGGACCGTTTCAAGCGTGATCGGCTCGGCTTCGAGGCGAGCAACTGATGGGGGCATATGTTCCTCCGGAGCGCGGCACGGGGCCGCGCGTCGTCGATTTATTCAAAAATGGTCGTCTGGGGCATGTCCCGCAGGCCGAGCTTGCCCTTGACCACTTCAAGCGCGAGCACGACGCCGTCGATGATGGCTTCGGGCTTGGCCGCGCAGCCGGGCACGTAGACATCCACGGGGATCACATGATCCACGCCGCCCACGACGTTGTAGCAGTCCTGAAACACGCCGCCCGTGCAGGCGCAGGCGCCGATGGCGATGACGGCCTTGGGCTCCGGCATCTGATCGTAGATGTTTTTGAGGACGTCCTTGTTGCGCTGGTTCACGGTTCCGGTGACGAGCAGCACGTCGGCGTGCTTGGGATCGCCGATGTTCACGATGCCGAAGCGTTCGACGTCGAAGACGGGCGTGAGGCAGGCCAGCACTTCAATGTCGCAGCCGTTGCAGGAACCGCAGTCATAATGGACGACCCAAGGGGACTTCAGGCGTCCCTTATTGATGTATTGGTTCAGTTTTTCATGTAATGCCGAAAAATTCATGGGGTACCCCCGATAGTCTGGGCTTCGGTTCTAGCGGACGTAGAGCCAGAGGATGTTGAAGATGGCCAGGCCCAGCGTGATGCCGAAGGCATGCTTGAGCATCCAGCCCCACGTCATGCGCGCACAGACGTTGTCGACGACGATTTCAAGCGCGTAGGTCAGCACGAGCAGAACGGCCATGCCCGTGATGCTCGTGTGCCAGAACAGGGAGCACAGGCCGAGCAGCAGGATGACGTCGAGCCAGTGGGAGATTTCAAGCAGCGCGAGCTGGGGGCCGGAATAGTCGGTCAGCACGCCGCGCACGATTTCCTGATGCCCGTGGTGGCAGGAGGCGATGTCGAAGGGCGACTTGGCGAGCTTGATGGTCAGCGCATAGCCGAGCGCGATGAACAGGAACGGCAGATGCGGCAGCAGCGGCACGTCAAGCGCGTAGATGTCGGAGATCATGAAGCTGCCGGTGGCGGCGGACATGCCCACGAAGGTGAGGATGACCAGCGGCTCATAGGCGAGCATCTGGAGCAGTTCGCGCTGCGCGCCCACGTTGCTGTAGGGCGAGTCGGCGGAAAGCGCGCCGGCCACCTTGAACACCGCGCCGACCGTCATGACGAAGAACAGCAGCAGCATGTCGCCCTGCATGAAGAACATGAGCAGCGCGATGGCCGAAGCCATGAGGCAGACGTAGGACGAGAAGATGAGCCACGGGTTGGTTACGCACGGGGCTTTCCCAAGGAGCTTCAGGACATCGTAGAAGGGCTGGAGCAGCGGCGGCCCCTGCCTGGACTGGAGACGGGCCGTCAGGCGTCTGTCCACCCCGGCGAGAAGTCCGCCCGCGGGAACGGCTACAGCGACTGCGATAAGGGCGAAAATGAGCTTCAGCATTAGAGCAGACCTCCCAACATGACCACCATGAGGACAATGGCGATGGTGTTGATCCTGCCGGTGAGCGTCTGTTCACCGAACCAGGCTTCCATGTAATAGTTGGACGACTTGGGTTCCACGAGGGTGTTCAGGGGGCCGTTGAAGCCCACCTTGCCGTCCTGCACATACTGGATGCCGGAAAGGTAGGGCAGGGCGCGGGGGCCGCGTTCGGCCTTTCTGGACTGGCGCAGGGCGTACCACATGCCGATCGCGAGCAGGAAGAACATGGGGTAGACGGCGAACAGCCCCCTGCCGTTGGTCAGGATGCCCCAGTCGGAGGCGAACATGCCTTCAATCCCGAACAGCGAGGCGATGCTCTGTTCGATGCCGCCGAAGATCCACGGCACGAAGAGGGAAAGGAGGATGGCGCCGTAGAGGAGCGTGCGCAGGGCGAAGCTCATGGAGCCGTCGAGGTGTTCGGGGACGGGGCGCTTTTCGTTCAACGGGTCGCTGCCGAGCAGCAGTCCGGCCCAGCGGGCCCAGAACAGCACGGTGAGGGCGCTGCCGAAGGCGATGAGCACCACGAGCACGGGCATGAAGGCCGGGGCCGAGGCGGACGCTTCGATGGCGATCCACTTGGCGAGCAGCGCGCCGAAGGGCGGCAGCATCATGGTCACGATGCCGAACAGGGTGATGACCGCCACACGGGGCATGATCTTGTACAGGCCGCGCATGGATTCGATGTCACGCGAGCCGATGTGCTGTTCGATGGTGCCCACGCAGAGGAAAAGGAGGCCCTTGGAAACCGCGTGGAAGATGATGAGCAGGATGGCGGCGGTGATGGCCGCCGGGGTCGCCATGCCCGCGCACGCGATGATGAGGCCGAGGTTGGCGATGGTGGAGTAGGCGAGGATCTTCTTGCCGTTGCTCTGGCCGCAGGCAAGGGCGGATGCGGCCACGAAGGTGAAGGCGCCGGTCAGGGAAACGACGCCCGCGAGCATGGTCCCCGCAAAGGCCGGGGAGAGGCGCAGCACGAGGTAGACGCCGGCTTTGACCATCGTGGAGGAGTGGAGCAGGGCGGAAACGGGCGTGGGGGCGACCATGGCGCCGCACAGCCAGCTCTGGAAAGGAAGCTGCGCGGACTTGGTGAACGCGGCGAAACAGAGGAAGGCGACGGGCAGCATGGCGGCCGTGGAGTGCATGACCACGGACTGGGCCAGCATGGCCTGGATGGACAGGGTGCCGATGGCCTTCTGCATGAACAGCATGGCGGCGAGGAAGCCGATGCCGCCCACCATGTTCATCCACAGGGCGCGGGTCGCGTTGCGCTTGGCTTCGCGGGTGCCGTCATGGCTGATGAGGAAGAAGGAGCACAGCGTGGTGATTTCCCAGAAGAAGAACACCCACGGGAGGCTGTCGCAGAGGACGAGGCCGTTCATCGCGCCAAGGAACAGCAGCAGGAAGAAGAAAAAGCGGGACTGCCTGGATTTGGCGAGGCGGAGATGATCCTCATGTTCCTGCATGTAGCCGAGGCCGAAGATGCACACGATCCCGCCGACGAGGGAGATGACGAGCACCATGACGAGCGCCAGCGGATCCGCAAGGAATGCCGTGGCCTGATGGCCTTCCAACATGAAGAAGTCGAGGTAGACCATGCCGGCCAGCTGGCCGAGCGCAAGGCCCATGGACAGCCTGTGGCGTATATTTACGGCCACATACAAGATGAACACGAGCAAGGCGAGATCGAGCACGGTCATCAGGGGCTGGAGGGAACTGTCCGGCGATATGGGCAGCACGAAGCTGCCGTACAGGGCTAGGCCCAGTGCGGACAGAGCTGTGATCCCGGTGCCGGCGTAGACGATGCGGCGGCGCAGGGTTCCTTCTTTGTCCAGGGCTACAGCGACAGCCGCGATCAGCGGAAAAACGATGCAGCCGAAGAGGAGCAATTGCAACATGGACGCCTCACTTGACTTGCGGGGTTGACCCGAACGCGGCCCCCCTTCGGGGGCCTTTGGTTTCCTGAGCGCTCAGGACCGTACAAAAACGGGATCGGCCGGCGGGATTCGCGTCCCGGGCACGGTCGGGCCCGAAAAGAGCGGATGCCGGGAAGGGAAAAGTCAGCCGCGCAATCGTCAAAAGCGGTTCGGACATGAAAAAATCCCCCCTCCATCCGATTTATTTTCATGGATCAAAAGCAATGGGGCGTCAAGGAAGAAATGACGCAACTGGTTGGTTAAACAGTTTATTAAGGAATGTTTTCACAGGCGGTTGGGAGCATTTTTGTGGTTACACCTTTTGGCGTATCGTAACACGGTCGCCTTTTGGGGAATCCCCTTTCGTCTTTTCGCTTGACTTTTGAAGGCGCTTTCGGCTTGTTTTCCCCATGAATATGCTCTGGTGGATTTTTTGCGGCGCGGCGGGGCTCTGGATCGGCATGCCCAACCCCGTGGCGTCTTTTCCGGCTGCGGCGCTCCTGTATCCGGCCTCCCTGTTCCTGCTTGGGACAGGTTCCACAAGCTGGAAACGCGCTTTCCGGCTCGGCTGGCTCTGCGGCCTGGCGGGGGCCTCGGCCTGCCTCTACTGGCTGGCCATCCCCGTCCATGATTTCGGCGGCCTGCCGTGGGCGCTCGCCGCGCCCTGCCCGCTGCTCATGGGCGCGTACATCGGCTTGTACGGGGGCCTGTTCGCCGCGCTTGCCCATGCTCTGAGGGGGGAACCGGCGTGGAGGAAGGGCGTGGCGCTTGGGCTCGGCTGGTATCTTATGGAATGTTTCCGGGGCTGGTTCTTCACCGGTTTCCCGTGGATTACGCTGGCCTCGGCCTTCACGCCGTGGACGCCCGTCATCCAGCTGGCCTCGGTGATCGGCGCGTATGGGCTCGGCGGCCTGCTGGCGGGCTTGTCCTGCCTGTGCGCGGAGGGGGTTCTCCGCGCGCGGCATCCCCATGCGCTTCGGAGGCATTGGCTTCCGGCCCTTGGGGGTTCCCTCGCGGGCATGTCCCTGATCGTTGCCTTCGGCGTCTTTTCCCTCGTTTCCGCGCCTTCAGGCCGGCAAGGGCTATGGGTATCCCTGGAGCAGGGCAACCTTGATCAGAACGTGAAGTGGGAACCAACCATGCAGCGGCTCACGGTCAAGCGGTATCTTTCCCTGAGCGCGGAATCCCTGTCCGTGCCGGAACCGGAGCGCCCCGCGCTGTTGATCTGGCCTGAAACGGCCATGCCCTTCGATTACCAGAGCGCCCCGGAACTTCCGGCGGCGATCCGCGCCTTTGCAAGGGATCGCGGCGTGGCCCTGCTGTTCGGCGCGCCGGGGTTCCGCAATCGCGGGGGCGGGGTTGTCGACGCCTTCAACCGTGCTTACCTTATAGCCTCAAACGGGGTGGGCGAAGGATGGTACGACAAGGAACATCTCGTGCCCTTCGGGGAATACGTGCCGCCGTTCCTTGATTTGCCGTTCCTGCGGCCCTTGTTGCAGGGGGTGGGCGAATTTTTGCCCGGCGAGTCCACCGGGCCGCTGGCCTTGCCCGCCATGCCGCAGCTTTCGCCGGATCGGAGGCCGCTTGTTCTGGGCGTGCTCATTTGTTATGAATCCATCTTTCCCGAACTGGCCCGCAAGCAGGTTGCCCAAGGCGCTACGTTGCTGGTGAACATCAGCAACGATGCGTGGTTCGGGCGGTCTTCCGCTCCAGAGCAGCATCTTTCCCTTGGCATCCTGCGGGCTGTGGAGCAGCGCCGCTGGTTGGCCCGTTCCACAAACACCGGCATTTCCGCCTTCGTGGATCCGGCCGGAACCGTTGTAGCCCGCAGCGGCCTGTTCAAGGCCGAGAGCCTGTCCCATCCGGTCGTCCCGCTGACGGAAACATCCGTCTTTTTCACTTTGGAACCGTGGCTGCCGTGGGCCGGGCTTGCCCTTTT
The DNA here is from genome assembly GCA_900550745.1 of uncultured Desulfovibrio sp. GTDB lineage: Bacteria > Desulfobacterota > Desulfovibrionia > Desulfovibrionales > Desulfovibrionaceae > Bilophila. Next base: position 7,343 of record URTO01000062.1, read on the forward strand.
CCTCATATGTTTCGCGCCGGCCCTTTTGCGGTTCCGGCGTCACATCTAACCGAACGACAAGGATTTCCAATGCTTCAGCTTGCTGATTTGAAAAGCCGCATCGCGGCGTTGTCCTCGCAGTTCGAGACGCTCTGGGGGCGTCTTTGACCAGCCTTCCCTGTCCGCACGCCTCGCTGAAATAGAGAAGGAGCTTTCCGCGCCCGACGCGTGGAACGCCCCGGAAAAGCTGACCCCGGTGCTGCGCGAGAAGAGCCGTCTGGAAACGGAGCTGGGCCGCCTTGATGCGCTCAGGAACTGCCATACCTCCATGCTGGATTGGCAGGAAATGGCACAAGAGCTTTCCGGCGGCGCGGAAGTCAAGGAAGGCGACGATGCCGCCGAAGCGCTGGAGTCGTTGAGCGCCGAAATTGAGCGCCTCACCGAACTTCTTGAGGAAACGGAAACCAACCTGCTCCTTTCTTCCGAAGAGGATCACGCCGACGCCATTCTTGAAATCCACCCCGGCGCGGGCGGCACCGAGGCGCAGGACTGGGCGCAGATGCTCCAGCGCATGTACCTGCGTTGGGCTGATTCGCACGGCTTTTCCGTGGAGGAACTGGACTTCCTGCCCGGCGACGAGGCCGGGATCAAGAGCGTGAGCCTGCGCATTTCCGGCGAGAACGTGTATGGTTTCCTCAAAGGCGAGCGCGGCATCCACCGCCTTATCCGCATTTCGCCCTTCGACTCTTCGGGACGCCGCCATACTTCCTTTGCCTCGGTGGATGTGATCCCCGATGCGGGCGACGACATCGAGATCGAGATCAAGGAATCGGATCTGCGCGTGGATATTTTCTGCGCCAGCGGCCCCGGCGGACAGGGCGTGAACACGACGTATTCCGCCGTGCGCATCACGCATATCCCCACGGGCATTTCCGTCCAGTGCCAGAATGAGCGTTCGCAGCATCACAACAAGGATTCCGCCATGCGCATCCTGCGCGGGCGCCTCTACGATTTGGAGCTGAGCAAGCGCGATGCCGCGCGTCAGGCCGAGTATGCGGGCAAAAATGCCATCAGCTTCGGCAGCCAGATTCGCACGTACACGTTGCAGCCGTACCGCTTGGTGAAGGATCACCGCAGCAACTGCGAAATAGGCGACACCGACGCCGTGCTTGACGGTCGCATCGACAAGCTGCTCCGTGATTACCTCTTGTGGCAGCATACGACCAAGCAGCAGCGCTGACAGCTTCCGGCGGGCCTGAGAAAACCGCTCTGTGTGCGGCATCCGCAGGAAGTGATGTAAGGTTATGAGGGGGAGGATGCCTTTCCTATAGGAAAGGCAT
>URTO01000063.1 GCA_900550745.1 uncultured Desulfovibrio sp.
AAGGGAGCCCTTTTTCAAAAGGGGCCATTCCCCCTCCCCGATTCAATAATCATAATCCTTACAGCTCAGGCGGGAGTTCCTTGAGCTGCTTGTTGGAGAAGACGGGGCCGTCGACGCAGACGAGCTTGCCGCCGATGTTGCAGCGCCCGCAGATGCCGATGCCGCACTTCATGCGCTTTTCCAGCGTGGTGTAGATCTGGTCATCCGGGAAGCCCAGCTCGACGAGGGCCGCGAGGGTGAACTTGATCATGATCGGCGGGCCGCAGAGGACGGCGATGGTGTTCTTGGGCTTGGGGCCGATTTCCTTGAGCACGTTGGGGATGAGCCCGACCTTGTGTTCCCAGCCATCGGCAGGATTGTCGATGGTGAGGGTGACGTTCAGATCCTTGCGCTCCAACCATTCGGGCATGTCGGACCGGAAGGACAGATCCGCAGGGGTCTTGGCGCCGTACAGCAGGCTGATGTCGCCGTAATCCTTGCGGTTGTCCAGCAGGTACACCATGATGGTGCGGATGGGGGCCATGCCGATGCCGCCGCCGATGAAGAAGACGTTCTTGCCCTTCCACTGGTCGTAGGGGAACCAGTTGCCGAGGGGCGCGCGAACGCCGATCTTGTCCCCGGCGTTGAGCTTGTGGAGGGCGGCGGTGTTCTCGCCGGCCTTCATCACGGAGAACTGGAGGTAATCCATCCGGGTGGGGGAAGAGTTGATCACGAAGGTCGACTCGCCCACGCCGAAAACGGAGAGCTGCCCCACCTGTCCGGGCTGGAAGGTGAAGTTCTTCATTTTTTCTTCATCATCGAAACGCACGCGGAACGTTTTGATGTTGTGCGTTTCCTGCACGGTTTCGATGACGGTCGCCATTTCAGGCAGAAGGGGATTGTGCGTCCCTGCCATGTTCAGACTCCTTATTTGGCTTCCGCGTCATCCGCGATGGCGTTGAGGACAATTTCACGGATGTCCAGCGACACCGGGCACTGCTTGATACACCGACCGCAGCCCGTACAGGCGAAGCGCCCGTCGCTGTCGTCGGGGGCGTACCAGTACTTGTGCGAAACGCGGTTGCGCATGCGCAGGGCCTTGGCCGTGCGGGGGTTGTGCCCGCTGGCCTCACGGGTGAACAGCGGGGACATGCAGTTGTCCCAGCTGCGCAGGCGGCGTCCTTCGAGGGTGTTGCCCTCGTCGGAGATGTTGAAGCACTGGCAGGTGGGGCACATGTAGGTGCACGCGCCGCAGGAGAGGCACTTGGCGGTCTGTTCCGTCCAGAAGTCCACGTCGGTGAAACGCTCTTCGAGGCGGCGGGCCGCCTTGGACAGATCCGGGGCGGGCTGCTGGCTGGCGGCGGCCTTTTCACGGGCGGCCTTGGCTTCGTCCATCTTGTCGGATCCGTCGGCGAGCTTGGTCGACGCAAGGAAGGCTTCGCCCTTTTCAGAGACGGCCTCAAGCACGAAGCCGCCGTTCACGGCCGTGAGCAGCACGTCGGAGCCGGTGGGATCGGCGGGGCCGCCGCCTGTCCAGTGGCAGAAGCAGGTGCTGCACGGGCTGTCGCAAGTCCGGGTGACGACCAGCAGGTTGTCGCGGCGGGCCTTGTAGTAGGCATCTTGGAACTTGCCTTGGAGGAAGGGCTTGTCGAGCACGGCGAAGCCGCGGGCGTCGCAGGAACGGCAGCCGAACACCATCCGGGCCGGGGCGTCGGGGGTGTCGTCAAGTTTTATGTCCAGCTTGGCCGGGTTTTCCGGGTCTTTGGTGCCGGTGAATCTGATGAGCGTTTCACAGGCGGGGAAAACGGCGGCCTTGGGGGATACGGTGGCGCGGGCCAGCGACGGCGTTTCTCCGGCGACGAGAGGCCGGAACACAACCGCCTTACCCTCCTGACGAGGGGCCAGCACCTGACGGGATGCCGCCACTTCGGCCAGCCACGGGGCCAGCTTGTCGGCAGCGAGGAATCGTATGGCGCTCATTGCGTTTATGCTCCCTCGATGTGGTGTTCGTGAATGTTCTTTTCTTCCAGCTGGAAGCCGAGCAGCGGCGGCACGGCGTCAACGTCCATGCCGGGCGCGTATTCGAACAGCTTCTTCACGACGCGGCCCATCTGGAGCTTGAGGGCTCCGACCGGGATGCCCATCGGACAGGCACGGTTGCATTCGCCGCAGCCAGTGCAGCGTCCGGCGAGGTGCATCGCGTGGATGAGCTGGAAGAACATCTTCTGCGTGGGGCTGTCTTCCTGCGTGAGCCAGTGCGGTTCGCGGCTGTCGGCCACGCAGTTGTCGCGGCATACGCACATGGGGCAGGCGTTGCGGCAGGCGTAGCAGCGGATGCAGCGTTCGATGTGGCCGCGCCAGAAGCCCATGCGCTCCTCAAGGCTCAGGCCGTCGAGGAAGGTCATGATCGCGGGCATGGCGGGCTGGGCGCCGTCCGGGATCTTCGTGGGCGGGCCCGCGAAGTGATCGTGGATGACGGCGTTGGGCACGGTGCAGGCACGGCATTTGTCCTGCGCCACGTCCTGCATGGCGAACTCGTAGTCCTTGCCGTCGGCGCGGACTTTGAGGGTGGCGCCGGATCCGGCCACGGATTCGACTTCCGTCACGTCGCCGATCTTGGCGAGCACGCGGTTGATGTCGACGGTGCCGTTGCAGCCCATGCCGAAGATGACCACGTCCTCACGGTTGATGAGGTTCTCCTGAAGGAGTTCCACGACGCCGCGGGAGTCGCAGCCCTTGACCACGATGCCGACCTTCTTGCCCTTGAAGAGGGGCAGGTAGGTGGCGAGGGAGTGGACGTTGAGCGGGCCCCAGATGAGCTTTTCGACATCTTCGGGCCTGCGCATGTACAGGGGCGTGGCGTGCAGGCCGTCAAAGCCCTTCTGCCAGCCCATGACGAATTCCACTTCCTTGGCTTCGAGCGCGGCCTTGATCTGATCCTTGAGTTCGGTCATGGCCGCGGGGTTGACGCCGCAGCCGAGCGGACGCAGGGGCGCGGGCAGTTCAAGGTTGGGCATGACGTACAAGGGCTTCGCGTCTTCAAACTTGGGCGCGGGCCCGAGCTTGTGGACGCGTTCGGTGAACGCGGTGACCACGGCCTGCCAGCGCTGGCCTTCGGAGGCGGACACCCATGTATACTCGAAGCGGCGGGGATCGATGCCGATGATGGGCAGGAATTCCTTCAGCGTTTCGAGGCGGCGGCGGGCATAATAGTTGCCTTCCGAATAGTGGCAGTCACGCGGGTGACAGCCGGACACGAGCACCCCGTCGGCGCCGGAAAGCAGGGCTTTCAGCGGGAACAGGGGATTGACGCGGCCCGAACAGGGGACGCGGATGATACGCAGGTCCGTAGGCTGTGTGAAACGGGCGACCCCGGCAGTATCGGCGCCGCCATAGGAGCACCAGTTGCAGAGGAAGCCTACGATCCGGAGTTCTTTGCCTGTCAGCACCGACATAGAGCGTCTACCTCCGCAAGGATCTGGTTGTCAGTGAAGTGGGAGAGCTGGATGGCGCCCTGCGGGCAGGTAGCCGTGCAAAGGCCGCAGCCCTGGCACACGGCCTCGATGGTCTGCGCCTTCTTTTCGCCGCGGATTTCCTTTTCGACGATGGCCTGGAACGGGCACACCTTGATGCACTTGCCGCAGCCGACGCAGCGCTTGATGTCCACGACGGAGATCTGCGGGTCGCTTTCGAGGAGCGGCTTGGAGAGGAGGCCGATCACCTTGGCGGCGGCGCCGCTGCCCTGCGCGACGGAGGAGGGGATGTCCTTCGGGCCCTGGGCCACGCCCGCGAGGAACACGCCGGCGGTGTTGGTCTCCACGGGGCGGAGCTTGCAGTGGGATTCCATGAAGAACCCAAAGCTGTCGTAGGAGATATGCAGGGTTTCCGCGAGCTTGTTCGCGCCCTTGGAACCTTCGATGCCCACGGCGAGCACGACCATGTCGGCCTTCACCTCGACGGGCTTGCCGAGCAGGGTGTCGGCGCCGCGGACGATGTACTGCCCGTGGCCGTCGGGCTGGATGGCGGATACGCGGCCGCGGATGTACTGGGTGCCGTATTCCTCGATGGCGCGGCGCGTGAATTCGTCATAGAGCTTCGCGTTGGAGCGGATGTCCATGTAGAACACGTAGGACTGCGAATCGGGGATGTGGTCTTTGGTCAGGACGGCCTGTTTGGCGGTGTACATGCAGCAGAAGCCGGAGCAGTAGGGGCGGCCGATGGATTTGTCGCGGGAGCCCACGCACTGGATGAACACGACGCTCTTGGGTTCCTTGCCGTCGGACGGGCGCTTGATGTGGCCGCCGGTCGGGCCGGAGGCGGACATGATGCGTTCGTACTGGAGCGAGGTGATGACGTCGGGGTATTGGCCAGCGCCGTATTCGCCGTAGACCGTCCAGTCCATGAGGTCGTAGCCGGTGGCGGCTACGATGGCGCCCACGGTTTCCGTGACGATCTCGTCCTTCATCTCATAGTTGATCGCACCGGTGGGGCACACCTTGGCGCAGACGCCGCACTTGCCCGAAGTGAGCTTGCGGCAGTATTCGGGGTTGATGGACGCCTTTTTGGGGATCGCCTGCGGGAAGGGGATGTTGATGGCGGTGGTGGGGCCGACGAACTCGTTGAACTTGTCCGGGGTCTTCTTGGCGGGGCACTTGTCCATGCAGGCGCCGCAGCCGGTGCACTTGGACCAGTCCACGTAGGTGGCCTTCTTTTTCACGGTCACGGTGAAGTTGCCCACATACCCGGACACGTTGGTCACTTCGGAAGCGGCCATGAGCGTGATTTTGGGATGCTGGGCCACGTCCACCATCTTGGGGCCGAGGATACAGCTGGAACAGTCGACGGTGGGGAAGGTCTTGTCGAGCTTCGCCATCTTGCCGCCGATGTGGGTTTCGCGCTCGACGAGGAGCACGTCGAGGCCCGCGTCGGCACAGTCGAGGGCGGCCTGGATGCCGGCCACGCCACCGCCGATGACGAGCACGCGCTTGGTGGACTCGAAGGACTTGGAGAACAGCGGGTTGTCGCGGCGCAGTTTTTCAACGGCGATGCGGACGAGTTCCGCGGCCTTGTTGGTGTTGGCTTCCTTGTCCTTGCCGATCCACGACACGTGTTCGCGGATATTGGCCATTTCAAACATATACTTGTTGAGCCCGGCGCGTTCCACGGTGCGGCGGAAGGTGGGCTCGTGCATGCGCGGCGTACAGGAAGCGACGACCACGCCGTCAAGCTTGTGTTCCTTGATGGCGGCGACGATTTCTTCCTGTCCGGGCTCCGAACAGGTGTACATGGTGTCGGTGGAGAAGGCCACGTCGGGATAGGTCTTGGCGATCTCGGCGACCTTGGCGCAATCCACGGTCCCGGCGATGTTTGACCCGCAGTGGCAGATAAAAACGCCTATTTTCATGCCTTGGCCTCCTCTGTGGCTTCATCGGCCTTGGCCTTGGCGGCCTTGGCGGCCTGCGCGGCGTCGATCTTCCGCAGAAGTTCGTCGGGGCTGACGCAGAGCTTTTCAAAGCCGAGTTCCTGATGCGGCAGGCCGAGGGCCAGCCCCATGAGCTGCGTGAAATACAGCACCGGCATCTTCATGCTCCCGCCCACGGCCTGACGCTGGCGCAGGTCAAGGTTCATGTGGCAGAGCGGACAGGCGACGACCACGGCGTCCGCGCCGAAGGCCTGCGCCCGTTCAAGGATGCGGCCGGTAAGGCGGGCGGTGATGTCGCGGCGGGGAATGCCCATGGCTGCGCCGCAGCATTCCGTCTTCAGGGGGAAAGGCACGACTTCGGCGCCGAGGGCGGTCATGATGTTGTCCATGGCCATCGGGTTCTCGGCGTCGTCAAACCGCATGATGTCCGCGGGGCGGCTCATCAGACAGCCGTAGTAACAGGCGACCTTGATGCCTTCGAGGGGCTTCTTGACCTTTTCGGCGATGGCGCCGATGCCGTAGTCTTCCACCAGAACCTGAAGGATGGACACGGTTTCGGGCAGCTCTTCGGGACAGGGGCTGTCGAGAAGGGCGTTGACCTTGCTGCGGAACGCCTCGTCCTGCATGCGGTGCTTGGCGGTCTTCAGGTTGGCGAGACAGCTCGGACAGGGCGTGCCCACGCGTTCGGCGCCTTCGGCGGCGGCAAGCGCGAGGTTGCGCGCGGAAAGCGCGGAGGAGAGCACGTGATCGCAGGCATGGGCCGGCGTGGAGCCGCAGCAGCTCCAGTCGGAAATTTCCTTGAGGCCGATTTCAAGCGCGCGGCAGACGGCGCGGGTGGAACGCTCGTATTCGGCGGACGTCCCTTGGCCGGAGCAACCGGGGTAGTAGGCGAGTTTCATTTACTTGTCCCCCTCGGCGCTGCGCTGCTCGTCAAAACGCTTGAAGATGCGGGCCACAGCGTCCTTGCCGACGATGGTGTGGGGTTTGAAGGGCAGCTTCTGCTTGGGCAGGATGCGCGGCGCGAGATCCACATCGGTGAAAACCCGGCCGGTGCGGGCCATGAACATGGCCATGACGCCCAGTTCGTACGTGCGCCCGAAGCGGCGGACGGTGGTCAGGAAGGACTGCCAGAACGACGCCATGGCGTAGTTCGTCTTGCCTTCCTTCCAGGCCATGTGCCGCAGCACGTCCATGACCTTGGCGACGTCGATGTTGTTGGGACAGCGGGACGTACAGGTCGAGCACGACACGCAGAGCCACAGCGAACGGCTTGAAAGCGCCATTTCCTTGTTACCGAGCTGGACGGCCCGCATGACTTGGCTGACCTGCAGGTCGTATTCAGGCCCGCAGGGGCACCCCGCCGTGCAGTTTCCACACTGGTAGCAGTTGGTCACCTTCTGACCGCTTTCTGCTTCCACCTCGCGAAGAAACGCTTCGTCGCGCGTGGTTTCAAGATTGATTGTTTCCATGATTCTCCCGGCAGTAGAGTGGTTCAAAGACCAATAGACCTTCTTCACGAGAAAAAATCTAACATATCCACGCTAACGGGGCAACAGGGTTGGAGAAAAGAAAAAGGAGAACCCCTAGGTCTTCTCCTCGCCCGCCCCCATGCAATGCAAGGAAAAAGTTTCCCCCCGGAGCAATGCAAAGGTGAACTTTCACATGCTATCAGACGAGGCGCGAAGATGGAACCCCTTCTTGCGAAAAGGGGCTGTTTGGTTGCTCAGAGAGTTAGAATCATACCGGTTTTCCCAAAAGCAAGCCGGCCCTCCTGTTGCGGAGGGCCGGCAAAGGCAGGGCAGAGGGAAACCGGGAATGCTACTTGTAGTCGGGGATGGGCTGCTTGACCAGCTTGAGGAACTTGCCGGTGGCGTAGGAGCCGTCCTTGACCACCTTCAGCTCGTCGGGCGTGATCCGGCCCACGCCGGCGAAGAAGGCGGCGATGTCGGCCATCCACTTGGCGGCCTTGCTCTGCCCCTTGGAGTCGTCGAACAGGGCGAGCTGCTCTTCAAGGTTGAAAACGGGGTGCGTCTTGATGTCGAGCGCGGCCATTTCCGGCGTAAAGCTCTTGCCCACGAATTCCTGGAAGAAGCGGCAGTATTCCGGGGCGAGGGATTCCGGGGTTTCCTTCTGGAGCATGTTGGCGGAACGCAGGAACACGCGCAGGAACTTGGCGACCAGTTCGGGGTTGGCGTCGCAGAACTTCTTGTCGCCCATGAGCACGGTGGGCAGGCCCACGCCGCAGGTATTGGGGGTTCCGGCGATCTTCCAGCCCTTGTCCATGCCGAAGAACATATGCGGGGCCCACAGGCAGACGCCGTCGCCGATGCCGCTGTCGAACGCCGCGAGGCCCTGCGCCTGATCGATGTTCTTGATGGTGACGTCGCTTTCCTTGAGGCCGAGCACGCGGAGCCAATGGCTCAGGGTGAAGTGGGGGGAAGACATCGTGGTGATGAGGAACGTCTTGCCGCGCACGTCGTCCGGGTGCCCGTACACTTCCGGGTAGTCTTTGTTATAGCCCTTGGTCTTGAGGATGGGGCTGTCGGGGCGGAGCAGGAGGGCGTTGGTGTAGGATTCGTCGTTGGTGACGGCGATGGTGTACGTCCCGTAGCGGAGCGCGCCCATCATGCCGGGCACGGCGCCGGTTCCGGCGAGCACCCATTCCCCGGCGGGGAGGGCGTTGAGCTGCGCCATGCCGGACGAGAAGAGGAGCATTTCAATATCCAGCCCTTCCTCTTTGTCCCATCCTTTTTCTTTGGCGTACCAGATGAGGAAGGCTTCGTGTTCGTCAAGCCACGCCGTACGGAGCTTGACCGGGGCCGCCGCGAATGCCGCACAGGAAAACGTGATGAAGAGGGCAACAGCAAGGAAACTCGTAAGCACTTTGAACCATCGTTTCATAAGAAACTCCTTTATGTATGAGGTTCCAGTCCATACAGCCAAAGCATGTTTCCGGCAAAAGGATAAAGGAGGGAGGCCCCTCTTTCCGCAAAAAGATAAAGGGTATCGTTTGACGCTTAAGGACAGCCGATTGTTTCTTGATGGATAAAAAAGGAAAAAGCCTGTCCTGATAAAAAAGATGATTCGTTATAGATAGGAATAGACGAATTGAATAACCATGTCTTATGAGAAAATGCCAATCTATATCGA
>URTO01000064.1 GCA_900550745.1 uncultured Desulfovibrio sp.
AAAACCGGATAAAAAGGCTGTAAAAAGCCCCCGGTGTAGGCGGAGGCCCCTTTTTCAACAGCGATCCTTTCCGGTGCGGCATCAGACTATGCCGTAGCGCACCATATACCAAAGCGTCTTGACGTATTCCGAAAAAATATACCCCATCTCATAGATGCGGAACCGGGCCGTAAAGGTTGCCCCCGCATGGACGGGATGCACCCCGAACGCCACTTCGGGCCAAACGTCCCGGAACACCGTAAGCGCCCGCCTGCTGTGGAACCAGCTCGTCACCAGCATGATGGAACGGGGATGCGTGGCTTCCAGCGCCCCTTTGGTCAAAACGGCGTTTTCATACGTGCTGCGGGATTGGCCCTCATAGGCCGCATCCGGCACGCCCGCCATGCCGAGCCGCCGGGCGATAAGCCCACCGTCGCCGGAGCCCGTCACAAAAACTTTCGGGGCAACGCCCCGATGATACAGCTCCGCCGCGCCGATCACGCGCTGCCCGGATTCCCCTCCAAGCACCACGATCACATCCGCATGTTCCAACGGCACGTCAACATACAGCCACGCTTCCGCCCGCCAAATCAGCACCGCCCCGATCAGCAAAGCGGCAACCGCCAGCTTTCCAATCGCCCCATACCATCCCTGCCCCATCCCCCGCTCCCCGCCGAGCGCCGGACATGCCTTCCTTTTCCCGAACATGCTCCCCCACAAAAAAACAGCCCCTATCCAGCCCACCCCCCTGCATGGGGGCAACAACGGCACACGCCTTTGGAGGAGAGGGGAAATTGAAGGGAGAGGCCCCTTTCCAGAAGGCTGTGTTCTAGAAAATGGTTGATGCTTTTTTCCTTGAAGTTCCACAGGGATAACCGAAAAATGCCTTAGCCCTGTATTCCGCCAAGAGGAAAACCGGAGAAAAAGGCTGTATTTTCACCACACTGTGGAGATGAAACAACCACAAACTATAACAGAGCCTTAAATTTCATATGGATGAATACGGGATTCATTGGAAAGGCGAATATCTCGAAACGGGCGTGCCGTTGACGGGCTTCCGGGGTTTACGGCATCAATAACAGGGTTGGGGCTTTCTGAAAGGCTGTGCCACAGAAACTGGCTGATGCTTTTTTCTTTGAAGTTCCAAAGGGATAATCAGAAAGTGCCTTGGCTATCGGATTCCGCCAGAGGGAAAACCGGAGAAAAAGGCCGTATTTTCACCGTGCTGTGGAGATGAAACAACCGCATGCTATGACGGAGCCTTCTGAAAAAGGTTCCTTCCCCAATCTTTCTGTCCACCAAAATGAGGAAGTATGGATCACAGAATCCCTGAACCGCTGAAGGCGCTCGTGGAACAGTTGGCCCGGCTGCCCGGCCTTGGGCCGAAATCGGCCATGCGCGTGGCCATGACGCTGCTCAAGTGGCCGGAAGCCGAAACGCGGCGGCTCGGCAAGGGCATCCACGACCTGCGCGACAACCTGCGTCTGTGCTCCCGCTGCGGGGCGCTGACGGAAACCGATCCCTGCAACGTCTGTTCGGACAAGGAACGCGACGACTCGCTGCTGTGTGTGGTCGCGGAATGGGACAGTATGCTTACGCTGGAAGAGGGCGCGTTCTACAAGGGCCGCTACCTCATTTTGGGCGGCCTGCTGGCTCCGCTCGACAACCTGAGTGCCGAAAGCCTCGAACTCGATCGGCTCACCAAGCGTCTGGAAGAAGGGCAAGTGCGTGAAGTCGTGCTCGCCCTCGGCGCCACGGTGGAAGCGGAAACCACGGGCGCGCTCGTCAAGAGCCTCGTCAACCGCCGCTTCCCCGGCGTGACCGTCACCCGGCTCGCGCAGGGCATCCCGCTCGGCGCGGAAGTGAAGTTCATGGACCGCGAAACCCTGCGCCAGTCGCTCCAGTACAGGCAGGAAATCCGCTGAGGTTGCAATGCCGGGCACTTGCGCCATAGCCTTTTAATGACTATTATCCCAAAAGGTATTTCAGAGTTCTCTTACCCCCATTTTTTACGGAGGTTTTATTCAATGGAAAGCTTGCGCGATTCCACTCGGTCAGCCAGCATCAGCGTCGCATCCGTCTTTATGCGCCATGTGTACCAGTGGATGACGGTCGGCCTGCTTGTCACGGCGGGGACCGCCTTTTTCGTCGCGTCCTCCCCGGCCCTTCTGTCCGCCATCTTCGGCAACACCTTCGGCCTGATCATCCTCGCCATCGCCGTGTTCGCCATGCCGTTGGTTCTGAGCGGCATGATTTCCCGGCTGTCCGCGTTTGCCGCCACCGCCCTCTTCGTCGTCTACAGCGCGCTGATGGGTGCGTTCCTGTCCTCGGTGCTGCTTGTGTATACGGGCGCTTCCGTCATGTCCACGTTCGTCACCTGCGCGGCCATGTTCGGCGGGATGAGCATCTACGGCACCGTCACCAAGCGTGATCTCACCGGCATGGGCAGCTTCATGATGATGGGCCTCTTCGGGCTGATCATCGCCATGATCGTCAATATCTTCCTCCAGAGCTCGGCCATGACCTTCGTGATCAGCGCCCTCGGCGTGATCATTTTCACCGGCCTGACCGCTTACGATACCCAGAAGATCCGCGCCTTCGGCGAAAACGCCCCGCTTGACGACGCCACCGCCATCCGCCGCGGCGCCCTGCTCGGCGCGCTGACCCTCTACCTTGATTTCATCAACCTGTTCCTGATGCTGCTCCGCCTCATGGGAGACCGCCGCTAATCGGATCAACCTGGGGGAGCCGTCCCCTTACGCCCGCCGGTTCCGCTCCGGCGGGCAACGGGAGCCTTTCATGACCGCATCCGGGATGTGAAAGGCTTTTTTGCTACCCGACACAGGAAAAGCGCATGGCTTCCAAGCAACGCAAGCGGCGCAGGAAACGCCGCGCCGCCCCAAAAGCCCCTCAGCGTCCCCCCATTTCCGCGCAGGCCGAGGAGGAAAAGGCCCGAAGCCGGGGACGGCGTTCCGCCAAAGGCTGGCGCGCCTGCCTTGTCGGGATCGGCTTCCTCTGCGCCCTGTGGACGGCCCTTGCCGTTTCCCTGCCGCCCTCGGTGCTGCGCGGCGTCGTGGAAAGCCGGCTCTCGGAGGCCGTCAACGCCCCCGTCACCATCGAATCCCTTTCGGTCAACCCGTTTACCCTCGGCATTGCCGTGCGGGGCATCCGCGTCCCCTACCTTGAAGAGGTGGGGACGCCCGACGGCGCATTGCTGACCATCGAACGGCTGGACATCCGGCCACGCCTCCGGCTTTTCGCGGACGCCGCCCCCATTCAGGCGGCCCTCCGCGTACACAATCCGGTGCTCGACATCACCTATCTCGGCAATGGGCTGTTTTCCTTCTCCAAGCTGCTTCCCGCACCGGACGGGGCCGACGCCGGGCCCGATGCCCCGCTTTTCGCCGTAAGCGATCTTGATCTGGAAGGCGGAACCATCCTGCTCCGCGACGGCCCCGTCGGTATGCTCCATACGGTCAGCGACGTGAGCTTTCATGTCCCGCTCCTGCATTCGGCGAATCTCCCGTTTGCGCCCACGCTCTCCGCGCTGGTCAACGGCACGCGCATCAACGTGGAAGGCCGTACCGAACCCGATGCCGGAACGCTCCGCACCACGTTCGCCATCCACACGGCCCCGCTGCACATGGAGCATTTCAAGCGCTATCTTTCCGATTTCACGCCCCTGACCCTGAACAGCGGCACGGTGGCGCTCGACATGCGCTTCACCCTGTCGCAGCCGCATCTGGGGAAGGTGGAGAGCAGCTTGTCCGGTACGGTCAAGATCGAGGATGCGGAAATCGCCGCCCCGGAAGGCGCCATCGTGGGCAGGCTCCGCAAGGGGCAGGCCAGCCTGAACGATTTTACGCTGTCCGAGCGGCGCATCCGTCTGGACGGGATGGAACTCGACGGCCTGTACCTGCGCGTCAGCCGCGACAAGGCCGGGCGCATCGACTGGGCGGACTGGCTGGGCGGGACGGACGCGAACCCCGAAAACCTTTCTCCCGAAACGCCGTTCGTAGTGGAAGGCGCGGATCTCATCCTCAGGAACTCCGATTTCACATGGGTAGACGCCGGCCTTGCGGACACGCAGCAGATCGAGATCACCGGCGTGGACGGGCGCATCGCGGAATATTCCACCCGCCCCGGCGCACGCACGGCCATGCGCCTCTCCTTCGGCATCAGCACGGAAGGGGTGCTCGCGGTGGACGGCGAAGGCACGCTCAACCCTCCGAGCCTCAACGCCTCCCTGTGGGTGGACGACCTGCCGCTCATGGTGCTCCGGCCCCTGCTTGGGGAAACGCCCCTCAACGACATTCTGGGGCGCATTGCGATCAAGGGCGGCGTCCGCTTCGGCCCTGACGGGAAAACGCCCGGCGCCCCCGGATCAGGAACCTTCCTTGCCGTCACCGACGCCGAAGCCTCGGTAAGCGCGCTGTCCTTCGGGCGCGGCAGCAGCCTTTCCGCAGCCGACCGCAAAGCCGGGAAAGACGCCGGTTCCCCCGCCGTCCGGGTACGGGCGCTCACCTTCAATGGCCTGCATTTTGACACGCAGGCCCGTTCCGCCTCGGTCAAAGCCTTGTCCGTCGAAGCCCCCGAAGTGCGCGTGGCGTCTTCCGGCGGCATTGGGCTGGCTGTCCCCGGCGCAAAGAAGCCTGCGGGAAAAACCGCTCCCACCGCCAAAACGCGCCTCCCTGAAGGGATGTTTGCCGCGGCCCTGCCGGACGCCGCAAAAACCTTCCTCTCGGACTGGAAACTCAAGGCAGACGGCTTCCGCATCGCCGGGGGCAAGCTGGAGCACGTCGCCGCAGGGAAGGCCGAAAAGCTCATCTCCAGCCTCGATCTGGAAACCGGGCCTCTTTCCGGCGACCTGACCAATACCATCAGCCTGACCCTGCGCGCCCGCGGCGCATCGTCCGGCAGCCTGAACCTCAAAGGAACGCTGCGCCCCGTCCCCCTGCGCTTCTCCGCCGGCATGGACGCTGCGGATCTGCCCCTCGAATGGTTCGATACGCCCCTGCGCGCCTCCACGAACCTCTCCCCGTCCGGCAGGCTCTCCGCGAACCTCGACGCCGCGATCACGGAGGAAAAAGGAAAGGGCCTCGACATACTGGCTTCGGGCTCCCTTACCGTGCGCGACCTCCGGCTCAAGGACGCCCGCACCGAGAAAGTGTATGCCCTGCTCCGCCGCCTTTCCGCGGACACGTTCCGCTTTTCTTCGGCTTCCTCAAGCTTCGAGGCCAAGGCCGTGCTGCTTGATCTCCTGCGTATGGACGTGGCCCTCAATGCCGACAAGACGCTGGACATCCTGGACTGCATCCCCAAGCAGACGGCCCCCAAGCCCTCCCCCTTCCGTTTTTCCGTAGCCTCCCTGAAGCTTCAGGATGCCGCCCTGCTGTTCCGGGATCAGGCCCACGGTTCCGTCTCCGCCGTTCAGGATATCAACGCGGCGGTCAACGGCCTTTCCTCATCCGGCGGCTTGCCCGACATCGTCCTGACCGGGCAGCTTGGAGGCGCGCCCATTACCCTGTCCGGCTCCTGCAATCCGTTCTCGACCCCTCCGGCGGCCAAACTGTCCTTCACCGCCAAGGGCGTGGATCTCGCCCGCTATTCCGCCTATACGCGGGCCTATCTGGGGCATCCCGTCGTGCAGGGGCGCCTTGATCTTGAAAGCGCCTTCACTACGTCCGGCTGGACATTTTCTCTCGACAACCATATCCGGCTGGAAAAGCCCGTGCTCGGCCCCAAGGACACACGGCCCGGCGCGCCGGACTATCCCGTCTCCCTCGGCTTTGCCCTGCTGGAAGACCTGCGCGGCAACATCGCGCTGGATCTCCCCATTTCCGGGCGGCTCGACGACGCCGCGCTGCAGGTCGGCGGGCTGGTGGGCAAGGCCCTCGGCGGGCTGTTCACCAAGGTCGTGACCTCCCCCTTCGCGCTGCTCGGCGGCATCATCGGGCTTGTGACGCCGGACGATCCCGCGCTTCAGGTCATCGCCTTCCCTCCCGGCGACACCCGCATCAACCCCGCCGCCCAAGAGCGCCTCAAACGCATCGCCAAGGCGCTTGAAGAGCACCCTCGCGTCAAAATCGAGCTCGTCGGCATGTATGAGCCCGCCAGCGACACGCGCGGCCTGAAACGCCTTCGGGTCATCCGCAAGGTGCAGGCCCGGCACCACGCCGCCCTGCCCGCCAAGCAGCGGGCGGCCAACCCCGCCGGTACCATAAAGCTATCACCCGGCGAGTATGAGCGTTTCCTCCTGCACGTCTACAAAGACTCCCCCGCCGGGCGCAAAGCCGCTGGCGGCGAGGAGCCGGACATCATGGAGCAGAAGCTGCAAGCGCTCGAAAACGTAACGCAAGCGGACTTGGAAGCGCTGGCCCGCAGCCGCGCGGAAGAAGTGCGCGCCTTTCTCCTGAAGCACGGGCCGGGGTTGGGGAAACGTGTGGGCATCGCCTCCAAGGGCGGCCTCCCCGATGTGCGGCGCGGAACGGCGCAGGTGGAGATCCAGTTACGCTAATCCACTGATACAAAAAGATAAAAAACGATTTCAGATCCTGACTGCATTTATGGTATACAGGCTCATGTTTTCGGAGAAAGAACCCTTTCCATTTGTAGGAGGTTCCATGGACTTGCCTTACATGCCCGGCGCCCGCCGCGTCTCCCCGGCGGGCTTCCCATGCGCTCCGGGACGCGTAGAAAACGGCGTGCGCAAACGCTTCCGGCTCATTGCGCTGCTCACGCTGGCCGTCTTCATGGCGGGGGGGACTGCGGCGTCCGCCGCGACGATTGCCAACCATATGGACTATCCCGTCGAAGGCTTTTCCCTTTGGTGTCAGGATCCCCAACAACAGTGGATCGAACGGAAGCTCACCGGGCATCTGGACATGGAACAGCAAGCCGCCGTCACGCTGCCCGAAGCCCCCTGCTTCTTCCTTGAGGCGGACATGGGCGACTATCTCCTGAGTTTCCCGATCAAGCAGGAGCTCCAAGCTGAGGATCTGCTCGATACGAGCTGCATGCCCGACCCCACGCTTGAGGTCTACCGGAAAGCGGAACCGCTGTTCATCGCTGACGGGGAGGAAAAAGATCGCGGGCTTGAGCGCGATCCCGACCGGAACCCGCCGGAAGTCATCCCCATCGGGCCCTTGCTCGATACCTTCAAAGGCGGCATGAGCGAACAGGAGTGCCTCATGTACGGCATCCCGCTGCGCCGGGAAAGCTACAACGACAGCCAAAATTTCTCGATCAAGACCGCGATGGCCAGCGACGGGGTCGTCTGGCGCGGGATCATCTCCCTTTACAAGGATACGGAAACCAACATCATAGGCTTGTCCCTGACCACGCCGCTCAACGAAGGGGCATTGGAGAAACTGTTTTCCGCGCTGTCCGGCAGGGCATACAAACACGTGGCGCTCGGCGACGACGGCCCCGTGTATATGGATGATCCGATCATCAGCCCCGATCCCGCCGTCCGCAAGGAAGCCATCCGAAACATGCTTGTCCAACTGACGGCCCCGAACGCCGATCCCTATGACACGCATTTTGAACCCGATTCGCCCGAATGCCGTGAAAAGGACGCCAAGAAAGCGCAGGATGAAGCGCAATCCGCCTGCAGGGAACTGAGCGCGGATATCCGCATCGCTCCCGGCAGCGACCGCATCGAACTCTTCCTTCAGGAAGGGGAAGAGTCCGCCGAATAGCCGTCTGAGGAAGAAGGAATTGTTGAAGGGGGGAGGGAACCGTGTTCCTTCCTCCCTTCAAGCATGTACAGTAGGGTTTGCTTGTTTCGCACCGTTGGCGGACTGAAACGCGGGAGAGAAGCCTCAGGCTTTTCAGGTCATGGCAAGGCTGAGGAACCGCGCGCGGAATTCGGAATAGGCGGCGACGCGGCAGCGGGAGGAACCCGCGCGAGAGAGCGATTTCTTCGATCTTCCGCAAGGTTTCCCTGTGAGAAGCCCACGCGCGAGCGTACTGTTTCCCACGATGCGATGGATGTCATCGGGCTAGCGGTTCCGGTACAGTTTGATGGCATCAGGATGAACCCCTTCGGAATGTACAGCGCGATCGGCAAGGACGCTCATTTCGGTGCCGGTGCCAATAACAAGACCGGAGTCGCCAGCGGATTGCTTCCTGTTGGTACAGAGAAGATTGTCGCTGACTCTCACGACAATCATGGCAATGCATGGTGGGGTGGCCTTTCCGCTGAAATGACGCTGTTCAGCCCGCTCAGGGTCGCCGTAGATGGCATTTACGATAAGATGGTGAAAAACAGAACCGAGCAGGCAAGACAGCTTGGCTATGAGAATTATGTGGAGCTTGGTTATTACCGTATGAACCGCAACTGTTATGACAAGGAAATGGTCGAAAATTTCCGGAAACAGGTGAAGGAATACTTTGTCCCATTTGCCAATAAACTCCACGAGCAGCGCAGACAGCGTATTGGTGTGGAGAAGCTTTCCTATATTGATACAGACGTCTATTTCACGAATGGAAATCCTGCGCCGGTCGGAACGCCGGAGGAAATTCTTGCGGCAGGACAGAAAATGTA
>URTO01000065.1 GCA_900550745.1 uncultured Desulfovibrio sp.
ATGGCTAAGGCATTTTGCTGGTTATTCCTTTGAAACTTCAAGGAAAAAAGCATCAACCATTTTCTAGGACACAGCCTAAAAAATTCCCGTTAGAGTGGACGCTCACACTTTTCTGTCTCTTTATCCTATATAAATGGACGCTCAGAATATCCCCTTTAAGCGGACGCTCATATCGCACACATAAAATGGACATCCATAAAAGGGCGGGATGTCCCCCCTGCCCATCCGAGGCTGCCTTGCCGGGAAGAGCCCATATCACCTTGCGATTCATGCTCTCTCCGCCCATCCGGGGCTGTCACCCTCAAATCCCGGAGGCAGCGGGTTCCCTCCGGTATGGCGGCCCTTCCCTTTTCGGAAGGCGCAGCACCGCTGCCGCAAGGCGGTTCATGAAAAAAGACGCCGCATCCCTCAAGGGGACACGGCGTCCGCAAGCGTTTTGTGGCCTCCCGGATCGTCGGCTCAGAGGATGTCGCTGAACTTCGCCAGAAAGTCGCGGGTGAAGAAGCCGTTCTGGATGTACCCTCCGAACGAGCCCTCCGCGCCGCGCTTATGCCGGGCATACGTTTCCTTGATGCCCGGTGCGGCCCAGTCGTCCACGACGCGGCCATCCCTCGCAAGTTCCGCGGCGTAGGCCTTGGCTTCCCTGAGCCGGTCGACGGCGGCATCCAAGGCGGCGGCGTCCATGCAGGGGGCGAGCATGGCCCGGTAATCCTCTTCATTGAGGGCCATGAGCCTGTCGAACGTGTCGCGGCCGATGAGCGTCGGCCAGAACAACTGGTTGAAGCCGAAATGACGGCGCGCTTCGATCAGCAGTTCTTCTGGGAGGTTCGAGAGGTCGATGCGCCCGTCCTTGTGTATGGCGCGCCCGTGGCTTTCCAGCAGTTCCAGGAACTTCTTCTGGTTCGGGGTGGGGCGGCTCAGGTCGATGACGGCCATGCCCCTTTTGCGGGTTCCGAAGCTGGCGTCGTTGTCGATGCCCGTGATCTTCACGGCCCCGGTTTGCGGGTTGATGTCCACGAGGTAGTTGTCGCCGTGGCGATCCACCTGCCCGGAAAGGACATCGGCCCATTCCAGCCTGCAAAGTTCGCGCATCAGGTTGGCGCGCATGGCGCCGAGCTTCCCGTTGGAGCGCAGGACGCGGCAGGCTTCCCGAAAATTGAGCTCCCTGCCGTCGGGCATCCGGCAGACGGGTTTGTCCTTGACGATATCGTAGAAGGTCTTGCCGGGGGCGGCCTCCATGAACAGGCCGAGCTGCCCTTCATGGCTGCCGATGCTTGAGCGGGCGATGGTTCCGCCGCAGCCGATGGCATCCGCCACGCGGGAGGCCGCCACGTTGAGCTGCATGACGCGCGCGCCGTTGCGGTAGCCGAGGCCGCCCGCGCACAACTGGTCGAGGCCGCGCCGTGCGCCCACCTCAGGCTTGAAGACAAGCGTCATGTCTTCGCCGTCCCTGCCCCGGTACGTGCACAGGTGCACGGTATTGGCCGCGCCCTGCCCCAGCTTGCGGGAGCCCTTCAGGATGGCGTCGCCCGCCCGGAGCTCAAGCTGGTCGGCCGTGATGCCGCGAAGGGAGGCTTCGAGGATGGTATTGATGTCCACATGGTGATCCAGCGCGGCCTGGATGTATTCGCCCCGCGCCTGCGGGTTGGCCCCGGTCGAGCGCATCATCCCGACGACCTCTATGATCTCGGAAACCAAAATCCCGCTGCGCGTGATCAGGGGCGTGCCTTCGATCTGGGCCGCGAGCCTTTTCATCTCAGGCGGCACGAGCATGAAACCGCTTTGCCCCACGCTCCGGCGCAGTTGATCCGCCATACCGGGCCGGAGCTCCTCTCCGCAGAATTTCCGGTAATAGTTCCCGATCTTCGTTGGGCTCATGTTGGGCTTCTTCACGATTTCCATCATGGTCAGGAGCGTACCGCAGGCCCGGCGGGTGCCCGGTGCCTGTAGGATGCGCATGGCGTCCCTTATTTCGTGGGCCAGTTGTTCAGGCGAGAGCTCCCCTGCGTCGAGGCGGGCCATGATCTCGCCGACCTTGGCGTTGTACCGGGCGAGCCCCACGGAAAGCTGCGTGCCGAGGCCGTTGGGCAGGATCGAAGCCTCGTGGAACAGGGAGGGATCCACAAGCGGCAGGATCGCGTGTATGGCGGATCTGACGCCCGCTTTGGGGTCGGCGGCGGCAAGGGCGTCCAGCCGCTCGGCGGAGCGGGCAAGCATGGCCTCGGCGGGGGCGAACAGGGAGCGGTCGGGGATGAGGACCGGGCCGCTGTCGGGGGCGGGGGCCGGATCGCCGTCCGGGAGGGGGCCGCCCTCAGGGGCCACGCCTCCGTCAGGAAGATGGGCCGGATCGCCTTCCGGGGCCACGCCACCGTCGGGAGTGGGGGCGCCTTCCGGGGCTATCCCTTCGTCGGGAGCGGGGGCGGCATCGGGGTTGATGGCTGCGTCGATGCGCCCGCGCAGGGTTTCGAGATCGTCGCGCAGCCGGGCTATCGTATCTTGAAATACATCAAGCGGCATTTGCCCCTTGCGGGCTTCCAGCTCGTCGATTTTTCCGAAAAGCCGCGCCGCATCAGCCCTGAACGCCCCGGCGACGCCGCCGCTGCCGTGCATGAAGTGCGCCATGTCCTGCATGGCTTTCCCCGCCGTGGGCGCCTGGGGCTCAGCAACGCCGGGGGCCACCTTCTGCCGCCGTTCGGCGGGCATAGCCATGAGCTGCATGGTGGCCGCAAAATTCAGCGCCTCGGAAGCCCGGAACTGGGTGGCCTGCGCCAGCGAGTCAAGCAGGACGGCCCGGACGCCGCTGGCCTTTTGGAATGCGGCGATCTGGGAATACAGCTTGTTCTGCGCATCGACGAAGCCTTTCAGCGCCTTGAACGCGGCATCGGGAAGCGGGTTGCCGCGGAAGTCCCCGATGGGGATGCCGCGCAACTTCGCCGCCGCCGCATCGCAGGCTTTGGCGGCATCCAGCATGGCGGAGTGAATGCTGAAGCCGCCGTGGAAGAGCTTGGGGCGGGGGATTTCGGCTTTCAGGGCTTCGTACAGATCCCCGCCGATGCCCCGCAGCCCGCCGGAGCGGTCAAGGGCCGTGTCCAGCATCCGGCGCAGCCGCGGCTCGGCCTGGACGAGATCCGCACCGGGCGGGTTTCCGGGGGCCGGGGCCTCGTCCCGTGCGGCGTTGGGGGCGACTGGGTTTTGCCGCCCGGCGTCTTCGACGTCCGCATGGGGATCGATGCCGAGGGGCGTGCCGGGCGTCGTGGAGAAAATCGTGGAGCTCATAGGTGGCCTCCGTGCGCTAGACGCGCATCCAGTTGACGTTGGGGATGCCGACAGGCCCGGAATCGAAGCCCTGCATCAGATCCAGCAGGGCATCCAGCCCTTCGCCCTGCTGCCGTACCTCGCCATCCGGGGTGTCCAGGCGCCACGCGCAGCGCTCGGCGTCAAGGACGACGCTCAGCACGCCCGACCGGGGCAGGCAGGCTTGGCAGACCTCGATAAAACGGCATGCCGCCTCAAGGGACAGGCGTTCCGCTTCGGGGTCGCCCCACGCGCCCCCCCACGGGAGCGACAGCCCAAGACGCAGGCGTCCCGCATCCAGCAGGTAGCGGAACTGCCAACTTTGGAGCCCCCTGCCCACAAGCCCGCAGCCGAGATAGCGGACGGGGCCTTCCCCGATGCCCTGCGGCGCTCCGGGGCCGCCAAACAAGGCGTCCAGCTCCTCAAGGTAAAGCCCGGCAAGCTCGGAGAGCTCCCGCCCGTCCGTGGCGAAAAACCATTCGTCGATCTGTTCCAGTTCGTTGATGGCCTCCAGAGGCAGGGGGGGCAACGGCAGGCCGTTGTCTTCAAGCATCCCCGCAAACCCTTCCGGCAGCCGCAATTCCCGTACGGTCGCATCCATTGTCCGACTCCTTCGTCATGCCGCAAAACGGCGGGACATGCCGCACGGGGCCGCCAACGGCGTTGCCGGTTTCCCCGCGCGGGCGCTTCATGCAAAAGGCCCAAGCAAAATCCGTGCTCAGGGAAGTCTAACCAGCAGGGGCTGTTCCCGCAACACCTTCCCCGGATGCCGTGGCCCCGCCACGGGGCGGCGGGATCCGTGCCTGCTTCGGCACGTTCCCCGGATACGTGGGATTCCTCATAGGCAATTGCTACATCTATGGAAAGGGTATGTTCCCCGGACGCAGGGAATTCCCTGTTCTACCTCGTCTTCCCCGAAGTCACGGCGAGTATGTTCCCCGGACAATGATGCACGCCGCGTCTCCGCCACCGGCATTTTCCCCGGATACGGGGGATTTCCTGATCAGCTTGGTGATCTGTCCGACGGTATCTCGTACTTCCCCGGATATACCCTGCTGTCCGTGTCCTATGCAGAGGCAGCCTCCGTACCTTCCCCATATCCGGGCGCTGTTCTGCGTGGGGGCGTTCGGGGTGCAGATACTGGCGATGGGCGCCATCCTCCAGACCGCCACGGGCATCAGCCTCATCCCCGCCGCGCTGATTGCCTCGATCGTGACGCTGGCCTACACATGGTCGGGCGGCATCCTCGCCGTAACCCTTACCGACGCCGTGCAGTACGTCATCATCGTCATCGGGGTTACGCTCTGCGGCTATCTCGCCATCGATCACCTCGGCGGGTTCGACGCCATGATTCGATCCTCTACTCCAACCCGCGCTTTGAGTCGAACATGAAGCCCATGGCCAACTGGTCCCTTGTCCAGTTCCTCGGCCTGTTCTTCAGCTTCCTGCTCGGCGAGTTCTGCGCGCCGTACTACATCCAGCGCTACGCCTCCACCAAGTCCGCCAAGGACAGCAAGAACGGGCTGCTCATTTTCGGCGTGCACTGGATTTTCTTCATGGCCACCACCGCCGCTATCGGCCTGGCGTCCATGGCGATCCAGCCCGACGTGAAGCCCGACCTCGCCTTCACCAACCTTATCCGCGACATCCTGCCCCCCGGCATCACCGGGCTCGTGTTCGGGGCGCTGCTCGCCGCCGTCATGTCCACCGGCGCGGCCATGATCAACACATCAGCGGTCATCTACACCCGCGACATCTACAACAAGTTCATCAACACGGCCGCTACGCAGGCCGAGCTCCTGCGCCAGTCCCGCCTGTCCACGCTGGTCGTGGGCGGCATCTCCATCGGCGTGGCCATCATCTTCCAGGACGTGTTCGGCCTGATGATCTACATGTTCAAGCTGTGGCCTTCCGCCATCCTTCCCCCCTTGATGTGCGGCCTGCTCTGGGGCAAGATCTCCCCCTACGCGGGCGCTCCAGCCGTCATCGCGGGCGGCTTGAGCTTCTTCCTGTGGAGCGACAAGGTGCTTGGGGAACCCTTCGGCATCCCCGCCAACTTCATCGGCATCGGCATGAACTGTCTCGTACTGTTCTTCGTCCATCAGAAGATGAAGGGCCACAAGCCCGAAGGCCCCTTCCTCCCCGACCTCAACTAACCGCCGGAGGCGTCATCATGTGGCTTCAACTGACGAAATACCTGTTCTATCTGGCTTTCTTCCTGAATATCGTCTGCGGCGTGTGGGTGTTCTTCGGCATCATCCAGTGGCTCAGGGATCTGAACAGGCAGTAGGCCCACCCCGCCGGGAAAGGGCCGCAGCGCATCCCCGTGAAAAAAGGGGGGAGATGGCTCTCCCCCCTTTTTCCATAACGTCCGAGCAGCCCTGCCGGGCCAGCCGTTTTCAACGGAAGGCTTATGCGGCCTTGCGGGACATCCTGAGGATCTGCCACAGGGAGAACGCCGCCAGGCACAGGAAAAACAGGGCAATGGGCCGGGTCAGGAAAATGAAGTAGCCGCCGTCAGACAGGATGAGCGCCTGCCGCAGGCTCTGCTCAAGCTTGGGCGCAAGGACGAACCCGATGACTAGTGGAGCGATGGGGATGCCGAAGGTGTTCATGAACAGGCCGAACAGCCCCATGACCAGCATGAGCCAAATGTCGTTGACGCTAAGATTCGTTGAGAACGATCCGAGCACGCACAGGATCATGACCACGGGCATGATGCGCGCCTGCGGCAGGTTCGCCAGCACCCGGCAGGAACGGATGGCCCCGTACCCGATCAGCCAGAGCATGAGGACGGAGAGCAGCAGCATGGAAAAGATGGTGAACATGAACGCCCGGTGCTCCACGAAGATGCTCGGCCCGACGATGATGCCGTGCACGGTGAGCGCGCCCATGAGGATGGCGGTCACTACGTCGCCGGGGATGCCGAGGCTGAGCATGGGGATGAGCGCACCGCCGCACACCGCGTTGTTACCCGACTCCGCGGCGGCAACCCCCTCAAGGCTCCCCTTGCCGAACAGTTCCGGGTGCTTCGAGCGCCGCTTGGCCGCGCCGTAGCTCAGGTAGGCGGCGGTGGTGGAGCCCGTGCCCGGCAGCGCGCCGATGCTCACCCCGATAAGGCTGGACTGGACGAAAATGGGCAGGCTGGAAATGAGCTCGCGCCGGTTCACGCGGTTGTCGTCCGGGCACGAGGGCGGCGGGAGCAGGGTTTCGGCCTGGGTTTCCCCGACGCCGCGCATCTGCTGAAACACTTCGGAAATGGCGAACAGGCCAATGATCATGGGGATGATGGACAGCCCATCCTCAAAATAGAGCAGGGAAAAGGTGAACCGGATGTCCCCGGTGATAGTGTCGGTGCCGATGGTGGCGAGCATGAGCCCGAGACAGGCCGAGATGAAGCCTTTGAACAGCGACTCGCCGGACAGCCCGCCGATGACGGTCAGGGCGAAGAGCAGCAGGGCGAACAGTTCCGGCGGCCCGAACATAAGGGCCACGGACGCCAGCGGCTGGGCCACGGCCATCAGGATGAAAATGCTGAGGGCGTCGCCGAAGACCGAGGCGTACAGGGCCATGTACAACGCCTTCCCCGACTTCCCCTGCCGGGCCAGCGGGTAGCCGTCGAGGATGGTCGCTGCGGCCGCCGGGGTTCCGGGGGTGTTGATGAGGATGGCGGAGATGGAGCCGCCGTAGGTGCCGCCCTTATAAATACCGAGCAGCAGCGAAATGGCTACGCTGGCGGGCAGGGTAAAGGTCAGGGGGATAGCCAGCGACATGGCCACTGCCGGGCCCAGCCCTGGGATGACGCCGATTACGCATCCGATCAGCACGCCTATGAAGGCGGCGGCGAAAACGGCGGGCTGCATGGCATGGAGCATCCCCATGCCCAAATCCATGAACCATTCGATCATGTTGTCCTCCTTGCCGGGCGCGGAAAACGAAAGAGGGTTTGCGGAGAGCCTTCCGGGGGGCGAGGACTCGGCATAGAGCCCCGCCGCCCCGGCGGAAGGCCGGGACTTCCAGATACGGATGCCCCGTACGGGCCGCTCCCCTGCGCGGGTGCGGCTTCCATGATTTCAAAGAATTATTGTGGAGTGGAAGTTTTCCTTATAAGGGTACGGCGCCCGTCCAATCGGGGCCGTGGCTTCGCCGGGCTGTCGTTTTCTCAATATAGCTGCGGCTTCCGCCTTACAGGAGCCAACCGGAAGGGAAGTACACATCCATAACAAGGGTGAAAAAGACATAGAGGAATACGGCCCCGGCGATGCTGATCCCGGCTGTCAGCACTGGCCTGCCCGCTCCGCTGAGGCGCATGGCCAGCCACATGGCGGCGGCCGTCGAAACGATGAACCCCACATAGGTGAGGCCGAGCGTGTACCCGGCGACAAGGCAGGCATAGGCGGCGACGCGACGCCGGGCGGCAGGGCTCATCGGAGGCGTCTCGGCCCCCGCCGCCGGAAGGTTCCGCTTCCGGGCCAGCCACGACCGGACGGACAGCCCGGCCCCGGCCAGCATGAGCAGGACGGCGAGGATGGCGGGCAGCGTGCGCCCGCTCACGTTGTGGCCTTCGGAGTAATCCGAGACCTCATAGGGGATGCACAGGGCGTAGGCCAGGCCCACGGCAAGGGCCAGCAGCCCGACCGCCAGATTCTTTTCATGGTACGTCATGGTTCGGCTCCGTGTGGCGGAACGCGGCGGGACAGGGGCCGCGTTCCGGTGAGGGGGCTACTCTATTGCGCCGCTCTTCTTGAGTTCCTGCATCAGGGCGATGTCGGAACGGATGCGCTCGGCAAGCTGCTCGGCGTCGATGAAGTCCGGGGGGACCCGCAGGTTTTCGGCGACCGTGACATACTGGGGCGAGGCCACGGCCTTGCGCACGGCCTGCGCGAAACGCTCCACGGCTTCCCTGGGCGTGCCGACCGGGGCGTAGAGGCTGTATACATTGAGCAGGCTCCCAAGCCGGGGATACCCCTGTTCCTTGAAGCTCTTGGTTTCGGGATAGATGGCCTTGCAGTCGTCGTTGAACGAGGCCACGGGCAGAAT
Organism: uncultured Desulfovibrio sp.; assembly: GCA_900550745.1. Classification (GTDB taxonomy): domain Bacteria; phylum Desulfobacterota; class Desulfovibrionia; order Desulfovibrionales; family Desulfovibrionaceae; genus Bilophila. Next base: position 8,335 of record URTO01000065.1, read on the forward strand.
ATCGGGGTTGTAGTTGTCGGTGATGATGAGATCCACATGCCCCCCGCGCAGGGCCGTCACCTGTTCGGGGCCGCTGTTGAACGGAACGAACTTCAGGTCGATGCCAAGTTCGCGCATGACCATAACCGCCATGATCTCATGCAGCCCGCCCCGGCCGAGCAGGGCCACGGAAACCAT
>URTO01000066.1 GCA_900550745.1 uncultured Desulfovibrio sp.
AGATTTTTGCCGTCCAGCAGGACAGCGCCCCCCTGGGGGGCCAGCTGCGCTGCCAGCGTCTTGAGCAGGGTGGATTTGCCGCTCCCGTTGTGGCCCCGGATGCCCAGAACTTCCCCGGCGCGGATGTCCAGTTCGGAAAGGTTCAGGACGGTGCGGACGGCATGGGGATCGCGGCTTGCGGGATCGGGGTAGGCCCGGACAATGTTTTCCAGATGGAAGAGCGGGGTCATGGGCCCATCCTCCGGCGCAGGGCGGCAAGGCCCATATTCAGGACGAACGCCAGCGCCACGAGCACGATGCCGAGCGCAATGCTGCGGGCATAATCGCCTTTGCCCGTTTCGAGCGTGATCGCGGTGGTGATGGTTCGGGTGGCCCATTTGATGTTGCCGCCGACCAACATGGAGATGCCCACCTCCGAAACCACGCGCCCGAAAGCCGTGATGCAGGCCGTGAACAGGTGGAAACGCAGCTCCCGGACTGTGGAGAACAGCAATTGCCACGGCCCCGCGCCGAGCGTGCGGAGTGTGGGGGCAAGCAGCCTGTCGGCCTGCTCCACCGCGAGGCAGGTGTGGGCGATGACGATGGGGAGGCCGAGCAGGGCCAGCCCGATGGCGATGCCGGGCACGGTGAACAGCAGCTCGAAATCCGCGAACGGCCCTTGCCGGGCAAGCAGGAGATAGACCAGCAGGCCGAGCACGACGGTGGGGAAGGAGAGGGCCGTATCCACAAGGATGCGGAGTATGTTGCGGCCCGGAAAGCGGGTATAGCCGAGCAGAAAGCCCAGCGGCACGCCGGGGATGATGCAGCCGAGCATGGCGAGCCCAGAGGTGGACAGCGTGGCCCGAACCGCGGCGAATGTTTCTTCGTCGCCGCCCGCAAGAAGCTGGAAGGCGTCGCTGAATGCCTGCGTGATGACGCTCATGCCCGGCGTATGCCCCGACTACTGGAACAGGTACCCGTAGCGGGTGGCGAGGCTGTCGGTTTCTTCAACAAGCTTGGCGGCCAGCCCATTGATTTCATCCGGCGTGACGACGCCGACTTCGCGGGTCAGATAATGGCGCAGGATGTTCTCCGACTGGGAGAAGACCCAGACGACGGCATAGGCCGAGCCTACGCCCGGACGGTCTTTGAATTCAGGCTGGGTGGCGATGAGGATGCGGATTTTGGGCGTATCCTTATCGGTAAGCGAAAACAGGTTGCTGGAGTTGAGGGTTTCCTTGACGCGCGTGGCGAGGCGGGAGCCGATGCTGTCGTTGCCTTCGTATTCCACGGCCACCGGCGTATTGCGTTCGGTGATGCGCGTAGGCTTGTTGGGGATGGCGGCGTCGGTTTTGGCCGGAGCGTCGGCGGCGAAGGCGGGGACGGCGGGCAGCAGCAGGGCGAGGCCCAGAGCCAGCGAGCGGAGATAGGCGTGCATACGAGTGCCTCCTGAGGGCTTGAATATGGAGGTTCTTTAACGTGTTCCTTGTGCTGCATCAAGCCTTGGCGGGCGCGTGGAGCCTTATTTCTCTGCGGATCGGAAAGGCTCCGGCGTCCTGCATAACTGGAGGATGGAGCTTCCATACGAAAGCCTTGGGATAGGGAAGGGCCGTTTGAAGGCGGAGGGGAGGGGCGCTTTTTTGAAAGGCTGTGCCATAGAAAACGGTTGATGCTTTTTCCTTAAAGTTCCAAAGGAATAACCAGCCAAATGCCTTAGCCGTGGATTCCTTCAATGGGAAACCTGGATAAAAGGCCGTATGTTCACCGCGCTCTGGAGATGAAACAACCATGTACTATGACAGAACCTTTTGAAAAGCCTCCTTCTCCCCTCCGCATCATGTCAATGTTCCCTCATCCCTTAAAAGCCTTCCTCAAGCGGCGGGCTGACGAGCACGCCGGGGGAGGGGGCGGCGAGGGGGCGGGAGCCGGGCAGGAGATGCAGGGAGCGCCCGTCTTCGTCCATCTTGATCCGGTTTTCGGCAAGCCACTGGAGCGCCTGCGGATAGATGCGGTGTTCCTGCGCGTGGATGCGGTTCTGGAGATCGTCGAGCGGCTCGCCCGCAATGGCGGGCACGGCGGCCTGTATGATCACCTCGCCGTGATCCATGATCTCATCGACAAGATGCACGGTGCAGCCTGTAATCTTCACGCCCCATGCCTGCGCGTCCGCCGCGCCGTGGATGCCGGGGAAGGAGGGCAGCAGGGCGGGATGGATGTTGACCACGCGATGCGGGAACGCATTCAGGAAACCCGGCGTCAGCATACGCATGTACCCGGCAAGGGCTACGGTATCCGCCCCCGATTTCAGGATGGCGTCCGCCACCGCGAGATCATAGGCTTCGCGGCTCGGCCACAGCTTGTGATCCATCACGGCGCAGATGATTCCGGCGGCCTTGGCGCGCTCGATAACCTTTGCGCCGGGCCGGTTGCAGATCACAAGGCGGATGTCGGCGTCCAGCGCGCCGCGCCGGACGGCGTCGACCATCGCCTGAAAGTTCGTGCCGCTGCCTGAGGCGATGACGGCGAGTTTCAAGGACATGGCTAGGCCCCCTGCTTTTCGTAATAGGCCGCCAGCGCCTTGACCAGCGCGGGGATGGTGAAGTCATCGGGCTGGATGTCGCAGGCAAAGCCGTACTTGGCGAGCGTCCTGGTGGTCACGGGGCCGATGCTGGCGAACTTCACGCGCTTGCCTTCGGGTTGGTGCCGGATGGTGTCGGCGGGGATCTGGGCAAAGAAGTTGTCCACCGTGGACGAGGAGCCGAAGGTCACCGCGTCGAGGGTTCCGGCTTCAAGGCGCTGGAGCACTTCGTCACGGCGCGCGGCGGCGGGCACGGTTTCGTAGACGGGCAGCACGTCGACCTGCGCTCCGGCCTTGCGGAGCTCTTCGGGCAGTACTTCGCGGGCTTCGCGGGCGCGGGGCAGGAGGATTTTCTTGCCGTCCATGCCCAGTTGGATAAGCCCCTCGGCGACGCTTTCCGCAATGTAGGCTTCGGGCACGAAGTCGGGCGCGATGCCGTGGTCGCGCACGGCCTGCGCCGTAGCCGGGCCGATGGCCGCCACGCGCAGGCCGTACAGGGCGCGGGCGTCGAGGCCCTGCGTTTCAAGGCGCTCCCAGAAACATTTGACGCCGTTGGCGGAGGTGAAGATGAGCCAGTCGTACGCGCCGAGGCTGCGGACGGCGGCATCGACGCTGGAATAGTCTTCGAGCGGCTTGATGTCGATGGTGGGGAACTGGATGACCTCGGCGCCGAGATCGGTAAGCTGCGCGGCAAGCCCGCTGGCCTGTTCGCGGGCGCGGGTCACGACCACGCTGCGGCCGAGCAGGGGCTTTTGCTCGAACCAGTTCAGGCGGTCGCGCAGGGTGACGACCTTGCCCACGATGATGACGGAGGGGTTGGTGAAGCCCTGCCTGCCCCCTTCCTCGTGGAGCGTCCCAAGGGTGGCGGCGAGGCTGCGGTGCTTCGCCGTGGTGCCCCAGTGCACGAGGGCCGCCGGGGTGTCGGGGGAGAGGCCCGCTTCGATGAGGTTCCGGGCGATGTCGGGCAGGTTCTTCATGCCCATGACGAACACGAGGGTGTTCGCGCTGGCGGCGAGGGCCTTCCAGTTGTGGACGGAGCCGGGCTTGTCGGGGTTTTCGTGCCCGGTGATGAGCGTTACGGACGAGGAAAAATTGCGGTGCGTCAAAGGGATGCCCGCATAGGCCGGGCCCGCGATGGTGCTGGAGATGCCGGGGACTTCCTCGAACGGTACGCCCGCGTCCAGCAGTTCCTCGGCCTCTTCTCCGCCCCGGCCGAAGATGTAGGGGTCGCCGCCCTTGAGCCGGGCGACGGTTTTGCCTTCTTTGGCTTTTTCTATGATGAGCCTGTTGATGCCGTCCTGCGGGAGCGCGTGGTTCCCGGCGACCTTGCCGACGTAAATGCGTTCCGCGTCGGGGCGGGCATAGCCGAGCAGGGCATCGTTGGCGAGGTAGTCATACACGACCACATCGGCCTTTTCGAGAATGTCCTTGCCCTTGATGGTCAGCAGGCCGGGGTCGCCGGGGCCGGCGCCGATGAGATAGACTTTCATGCGATCCTCGTTGTTTTCCTGATCCGGACGGGCGCATGCCGCGCGATCCGGGAGGCAGGATTGATGAATATGTGTTCCTGATGAAAGCGGGACGGCTGTATTCCGTTGCAGCCCGTGCGTCTTGCGGCGCGTCATGCCGGAAGAAAGGAATCCGCGCCGACAAGGTATAGGCAAACGCCGCTGATGAAAAGGGGCCGTCAGTGGCCGGAATAGGCCAGCACATGGTTGAGGCCCACGGTTTTGGCCGTTATTTCCGTGCCGGAAAAGGTCGCGCGCGTCAGTGTCCATGCTTCCATGTCGATCAGGTCGATTTTACCGGAACTTTCCGCGCAAAGCAAAGGGCGCAGGGCTTCCAGCACATCGTCCAGGGGGAAAAAGACGCCCTCGAAGCTGATGCGGAAAATATCGCCTTCCAGCTCGGTGCATTCGGGGATGTTCCAATCGGACAGCACGGCGCCCACGGCGTCCGCGGTGCGCTGATCGGCAGGGAAAAGATGGCCGTAGGTCTTGCAGGGTTCCTCTCGCATGGCGTCACCGTGACGGGCGGCCCGTCGGCAGGGTTGGAAACGGAAAAGGGAGAGGAAACGGTTTTCCTCTCCCCTTGTCTTTCATTGATAAAGCCTCAGGGCTTAATGGATCTGGCTCTGGATCTTCTTGGCGGCCGGAACCAGCAGGTCTTTGAGCGTGTCGGACAACAGGCTTTCGACGGCGGAGGAGGACGGGATGAACTGGCGTTCCTGCGAGGAGCTCAGGTTTTCGGAATAGAGCACGCCCTTCTTGTTGGAGAGGGATACCTTGGCCTTGATGGTGCACTGCACGCGGGTCGCGCTCTGTTCCTGCAGCCAGACATCGGTGATGGTGCCGGTCACGATATACGTGGGGTTGGCGGCGCGGGCCTGTTCCAGCGTGGAGGCGAAAGAAACCTGCACGCCCTGGCGTCCGAGTTCGTCGGCGAGCGAACGGCTGAACCAGTCGGCGATGGTGGAGCTGGCGGTGAACACCGAGCCGTCCTTGCGTTCCCCGATGTACTGGCGGGCCCTTTCGTCATTGAACATGACTACGGCGACGCTGGGAGAACCGGGCAGGGGGAGGACGGCGCTCGTATTCGTGTTGTAGATGAGGCGCACGTTGTTGCTCGGGCCGCAGGCGGCGAGGAGCGTCAGCGTGACCAGCGTCAGTGCAAGCAAGGCAAAGCGACGGATCAGTATGGACATGATGAACCTCCGAAAGGACTGTCTGATGAATGGAAGACAATACCCTGTTTGCGGGCGGGATGCAATCCGAAGCGGCTGGGCCGGGCGGCATGCCTCCATTCGGTTGACGGCATATACCAACTTGTCTAGACTGGAAGATTCAAAACGCCGGAGCGGAAAGCCTTCCGACGCGGGGTATCGCGGCGGAGGGGAGCCCCGCCGTGGGTTTGCCGTGTTTTGGTTCCCCATCCCCGGACGCCGTGTGCGGGCCGGCGGTTTTTCCCTTCATATAGGAAGACAAGGAGCGCTGAAAGTGCTGGATCTCAAACTGTTGCAGAAAAATCCCGAAGTGGTGGCCGCCGCTCTTGCGAAGCGCCATTCTCCCTTGAGCATGCGTACTTTTGAAGAACTCGACAATAAGCGCCGCGAGCTGCTCGCGCAGGTGGAGGCGCTCAAGGCCGAACGCAACCGCGCCTCCGCTGAAGTGGCCCGCCTGAAGCGCAATGGGGAAGACGCCGAAGCCTTCATCGCCAGCCTCTCCGATCTTTCCTCCCGCATCAGCGCGCTGGACGGCGCCACCGAAGCGGTGAAGGCCGAACTCGCGGACTGGATGCTTACCGTGCCGAATATCCCTGACGCCTCCGTCCCCGACGGTGTGGATGAGAATGACAATGTGGAAGTGCACCGCTGGGGCACGCCGCGCGAATTTGATTTTGAAGTGAAGAACCACTGGGATCTGAGCAACGATAACGGCGGCCTCGACTTCGAGCGCGGGGCCAAGCTCGCCGGCAGCCGCTTCACCGTGTCGTGGGGCTGGGCCGCCCGCCTCGAACGCGCGCTCGTAAACTTCTACCTTGATTTCCACCATGAGCAGGGCCGCACCGAAATCCTGCCCCCGCTCATGGTCAACCGCAAGACCATGCAGGGCACGGGCCAGCTTCCCAAGTTCGAGGAAGATCTTTTCAAGGTTGCGGATTGGGGATATTATCTGATCCCCACCGCCGAAGTGCCGGTGACCAACCTGCACGCCGACGAGATCCTTGACGAGGACGCCCTGCCGAAGCGGTATTGTTCCCAGACGCCTTGTTTCCGTTCGGAAGCGGGTTCGGCGGGCAAGGACACGCGCGGCTACATCCGCCAGCACCAGTTCACCAAGGTCGAAATGGTGTACATCACGCACCCCGACGACTCCTTCAAGTATCTTGAGGAAATGCGCCGCAGCGCCGAAACCCTGCTGGAGCGCCTCGAATTGCCGTACCGCACCATCACGCTCTGCGCCGGGGACATGGGCTTCTCCGCCTGCAAGACCTACGACGTGGAAGTGTGGCTGCCCGGCCAGCGGACGTACCGCGAGATTTCGTCCTGCTCGAACTGCGTCGATTTTCAGGCCCGCCGCGCCAACATCCGTTTCCGTCCCAAGGGCGGCAAGCCGGAGTGGGTGCATACGCTGAACGGTTCCGGCCTGCCCACCGGCCGCTCGCTGGTGGCCATCATGGAAAATTACCAGCAGAAGGACGGCTCCATCGTGGTTCCCAAGGTTCTCGTGCCCTACATGGGCGGCCAGGAAATCATTGAGCCGACGAAATAGCTGTTGTGCCGCGTGCGGGGGGAAGGGGAAAAGGCTTCCCCCCGCACCCCACCCCTTCCCATAGAGCTTTATGTTTGAGGGCGGTTTCCGCGCCTCACGTTGTCCTTGCCCGTTGTTGCGGGCGTCACCCGATATTTGATGAGGAAGTCGCATGCTCCCCAAAATCGCTTTGCTTGGCCGTCCCAACGTGGGCAAGTCCACGCTGTTCAATCGGCTTATTCGCAGTAACCGGGCCATCACCCATGACCGTCCGGGCGTCACCCGCGACCGTATGGAAGGCGTGGTGCGTTCTCGGAGCGGGCGTTCCTTCACCCTGATCGACACCGGGGGCGTGACGCTCGACAGCCATTATTCCGTAGCCGACGGCCCCGAAGGGCTGCGCGGGTTCGAGGCGGAAATCCTCCAGCAGACGCAGGCCGCCATGGACGAGGCTTCGGTGTTCTGCCTCGTGGTGGACGGGCGCGACGGGCTGATGCCCTTCGACGAGCACCTTGCCTCGTTCGTGCGCCGGGCCGGGAAGCCGACCCTGCTGGTAGTCAACAAGGTGGACGGCATGGAGCATGAGGATACCATGCTGGCCGAATTCCACGCCCTCGGCTTCCCCATGCTGGCCCTCTCCGCCGAGCACGGGCACAACATCCGGGCGCTTGAAGAGGAAATGGTGGATTTGCTGCCCGCTGAAGACCCCGATGCCGAAGCGAAGCCGGAAAACGTGCTGCGCCTCGCCATGCTTGGGCGTCCCAACGCGGGCAAGTCCTCGCTGGTGAACGCCATGATCGGCGAAGACCGCATGATCGTCAGCAATGTGGCGGGGACGACGCGCGACAGCGTGGACATCCCCTTTGTGAGCGACGGGCGGGCCTGCGTGTTCGTGGATACGGCCGGGGTACGCCGCCGCACGCGCATTACGGACACTGTGGAGCGTTTTTCGGTCAACTCCTCGCTCAAGACCACGACCAAGGCGGACGTGACGCTGTACGTCATTGACGCGCTTGAGGGCGTGACCGCGCAGGACAAGCGGCTCATCGATCTGCTGGACGAGCGCAAGACGCCCTTCATGATTCTGGTGAACAAGATCGACCTTGTGGGCCGCAAGGAACAGACCGCGCTGGAAAAGAGCTTTAAGGAAGTGCTCCAGTTCTGCCCGCATGTGCCGGTGCTGATGGTGTCGGCCATGAAGCAGGTTGGCCTTGGGCGCATCATCCCGCTTGCCGGGCAGATCCGTGAAGAGTGCAACATCCGCATCGGGACGGGCGCGCTCAACCGGGCTATGGAGGAAGTGCTTGCGAAGCACCAGCCCCCGGTGGTCAAGCGTTCGCGCCCGAAGTTCTTCTACCTGACGCAGGCGGAAATAGCCCCGCCGACGTTCGTGTTTTTCGTGAGCGACGCGGAGCGTGTCTCCGAAACCTATGCCCGCTATCTCGACCGTTCCCTTCGCAAGATTTTCCGCATCGAGCACGCCCCCATGCGCGTCCGCCTGCGCTCTTCGCATAAGAAGAGGAGCGAATAGCCGGTAAGGGGATTCCGCGAGGGGCCTTGGTACTTCTTTTTTAGCTGCGGTCTGCGGAGTATATTTATCCGAATTCAGAGCATATTGGTTGCGCAAAGCTTCCCAATAGAGTTCGAAGT
>URTO01000067.1 GCA_900550745.1 uncultured Desulfovibrio sp.
GGGAAATCGACGCTTTCACCCGCGAACTGAGAGCCGGTGAAACCGCGGAAAGCATCAAACTGCAACCCGCCATCGCCACCGCCGCCGAAGCCTACAAAACGTGGCGCCTCGTCCCCATCGCCAAGCGTATGACCTATATCCATAAGATCCGCGAATGCATGATCCGCGATCTGGAAAAGCTCGCGCAGGGCATCGCGCTCGATCAGGCCAAACATATTTCCGAAGCCCGCGGCGAAGTCCAGCGCGTCATCGAAATCGTCGAAATGGCCTGCTCCATCCCCGCGCTGATTCAGGGCGAAACCCTCGATCAGATCGCCGGGAGCATCACCGGCAAGGTCACCAAACAGTCCCTCGGCGTATTCGGCGGCGTAGCCCCCTTCAACTTCCCCGCACTGGTGTTCGGCTGGTTCATCCCCTTCGCCATCGGCACGGGCAACACCTTCATCTTCAAGCCCTCCACCCAGTCGCCCTATTTCATGCAGTTCATGTGCGAGATCTTCATGGAAATCGGCCTGCCCGCCGGCGTCGTCAACGTCATCCACGGCAACCGCGACATCCCCGGCACGTGGTATGAAGATCCCCGCATCGCGGGCGTATGCCTTGTCGGGTCTACCCCGACCGCCAAAAAAATGGCCGAGGGCTGCGCCAGAGGCGCCAAGCGCTCCATGCTGCTCGGCGGCGCGAAAAACATGCTCGTGGTCATGGAAGACGCCGACATCGACGTTTTCATCGAAAACTACGTCAACTCCTGCTACGGCTCCGCGGGCCAGCGCTGCCTCGCCGGGTCCATCGTGGCCATCGTGCCCGAACTGTACGACACCGTGCTCGAACGCATGATTGAAGCCGCCAAGAAGGTCAAAGTCGGCGATGCGCTTGATCCCGACGTCTACATGGGCCCCCTGATTTCCCGTTCCGCCGCCGACAAGGTGAAGGAATACGTGGACATCGCCCTGAACCACGGCCACGGCTGCGAACTCGTCCTCGACGGCCGCAACCCCGAACTGCCCGAAAAGAACAAGAACGGCTATTTCGTCGGCCCCACGATCATCAAGGATGTGACCCCCTGCAACCCGCTGTTCACGACTGAAGTGTTCGGCCCGCTGGTCGCCACGATCAAAATCGCGGATCTCGACGACGCCCTCGAACTCATCCGGCAGTCCGAATTCGGCAACGGCGCGTGCATCTTCACGCAGAGCCAGTTCTATGCCGAAAAGTTCAGCCGCGACGCCGACGTGGGCATGGTCGGCGTCAACGTGGGCATCTGCGCCCCGCATCCGTACATCCCCTTCGGCGGCATCAAGGGGTCGCTCCTTGGAACCAACAAGGCGCAGGGCAAGGACGGCATCGACTTCTTCACACAGAACAAGGTCACCACGATCCGCACCGTCGATCCCAACGCCAAGAAGGGCGGTGAGGTAGCGAAGCCCAAGTCCGTCCGCTCCTGCGTGGCATCCTAAACAGCTTCCCGTCCGGTTCCGGGGCGCAGGCCCCGGAGCCCCACCGCTTTCCCTCAGCAAGACGGAAACATCCTCTTGGCCTTCTTGCCGGGAGAAAGCGGAACGGCCCCGCCGGAAAAGAGGCTCCCCCATCCGGCTGCGCGCCGTGGACGGCACGCGGCTCCTCCGGCCGGGCCTGAAAGGGCCCCATAAAAACGGCCCTTCGACAGCGCCTGTCGTTTCCCGCTCATCCAACCATGCGTTCCGCCGCACACGGCGCGCACGCAAGACGGCCCCGGTTTTCCTCGCACCGGGGCCGTTTCGCATCTTCCGCCCTTATTTCTCTCCCTTTCCCCAGATGATTCCCTTGACCGGGCGGAAGGCCGTATCTACACTGTTGCTCTTTCCATGCCACGCATGGACGACCGTCAAACCTTCTTCGAGGAAAGCCATGGCTCTGTCCAAACTCCAGAAAGGCCTCATTGGTCTCGGCATCGCCGTTGTCGCCGTCATCGCCGTCGGGTACGGCGGGATGCGCTATCTTGAAAACGCCGTCGTTGACGCCATCCGCACATGGGCGGCTCAAACTCCACAGGATGCCCGCGTGGAGCTTGGAGATGTTTCCTATACGCTGATGGGCAACCATCTTGTCCTCAAAAACGTCCGCATGACGTGCACTACCGAGACGAAAGATACCTTGTCCGTTGCCGTCGAAACGCTGGATGTCCGAAATCCGGGAACCACCCTGCTTTCGCTGCTGCGCGACCCCAAGAGCGAAATCAAGGAAACGGAACTTCCCGTAGCCGACGAGATCTCCCTGCAGAACGTGTCCTTCGGCCCCGAACCGAACATTACGGTACGGCTCCGCACCTTCAAGGGCGTCGCCATTGAAACAGCCGCCGTCAAGACCTTGCTGGACACCGCCGAAGGCAACGATCTGAAAATGGCCTTGGCGATCGTCTACGGCCTTTCCTATGAGGAAGACGCCGCCTCCGGCGTCAAGGTAACGAGCAAGGCGATGCCTTTCGCCCTCTCCACCGATTCCGCCGTCCAGAAATCCTATGCCAAAGGGCATCTGGAATCTTCCGTGACAAACGGGTTCGTTTTTGCCCTGAGGGGGCAGGAGGTTCTGACGATCGGTGAAGTCCGGCTCGAAAACATGAACCTGCCGCCCCGCGAGGTCATGGAGAAGCTCTACCTCATGGATCCCATCGAAACCAGCGACGATGAAGCCATCGGGATCCTCCAGAGCTTTTTCGCCGGGCCCAAGCCGCTCGTCGGCCTCTTTTCCCTAAAGGATCTTAAAACCAGCAGCCTCCTGCTCGATGTTTCGCTGGACAAGCTGAACATCGCGAACCCTTCGACCTCCCCCTATACCCTTGAAGTGTCTCTGGAACACCTCAAGATGCCCGTGGCCCTCATGCCGGAACTCCAACTGCTCTCGGTCATGGGCGTGCCGGAAATAGACGCCAGCGCATCCTATGCCGTTTCCCTGCCCGACAAGGACAACCGTTTCAACAGCACCGCCTCCCTCAGCGTCGCCAAGCTCGGTACGGCCGACTTCGCCGTCAAGGGCGAATTCCCCTATGAAAAGTTCTTGGATATTATCAATAAAACCAAGAATATCAACGATCCCGCCACCGAGTCCGCCATTGAGGACTTTGTTAGAAACAATATCAAGTTCAGCCATCTGGAGCTCGGATACGCTGATGAAGGTCTCCTGCCCCGCCTCGGCATCCTCGGCCAGAAGTTCATGGGCCTGGCCCCCGAACAGTGCGTGGATACGGCCAAGAGGTATGTCACGGAATACCTCATCGCCGCCGAATGGACGGACTACACGGCAAAGCTCATGGAATACCTCGACAAGCCCGGCGCCATCCGCCTCATCTTCAATACGGAAAAGCCGCTTTCCATCGAAGCCATCGACGCCTTGCCCTATAAGGATCCCTCCATCAAGCTGGACGTGAGCACCGGGCCCAAGACGGCTCTGGAGCTGATGTCCGATCTGGAAAAGAAATAGCCGCCCGATCCGGGGCAAAACAAGGGGGGAGGATCGGAACGCCTCTCCCCTTTTTTTATCCTGCGGAATCCGTTGACATACGGGATCGCCTGCCCGCAATCAGGTTGCCCGATCCGGGCGCTTTTGGTATAAAAACGGATTCGGGAAGCCTATCCCGGCAAACCCCGTCTACCTTTATGGAGTTTCCCCCAATGGCAAAAAAGCCAACCCTTACCCCTGAAGAAGCGCGCCAAGAGGCGCTGAAAACAGCCCTTGAAACCATCGAACGCAAATTCGGCCAAGGCGCCGTGATGAAGCTTTCCGATGACGTCCATGTCAAAGTCCCGGTGATCCCCACCGGCTCCATCGGCGTTGACCTCGCCCTCGGCATCGGCGGCATCCCCAAGGGCCGGGTCACCGAGATCTACGGCCCCGAATCATCGGGCAAGACGACCCTCACCCTGCACGTCATTGCGGAATGCCAGAAGCTCGGCGGGACGGCCGCCTTCATCGACGCCGAACACGCGCTTGACGTGGCCTATGCCAGGCGCCTCGGCGTCAAGACCGACGAACTGCTCATCTCGCAGCCCGACCACGGCGAGCAGGCCCTTGAAATCGCGGACATGCTCGTCCGCTCCGGCGCGGTGGATCTCGTGGTCATCGACTCCGTGGCCGCCCTCATCCCCCAGAGCGAACTCGAAGGCGCGATGGGCGAAACGCAGGTCGGCGGGCACGCCCGCCTGATGTCCCACGCCCTCCGCAAGCTGACCGGCACCATCCACAAGTCCCGCACCGCCGTCATCTTCATCAACCAGATCCGCATGAAGATCGGCGTCACCGGCTACGGCAGCCCGGAAACGACCACCGGCGGCAACGCGCTCAAGTTCTACTCCTCCGTGCGCCTCGACATCCGCAAGATCCAGACCCTCAAGGACAAGGAAGAAGCCTACGGCTCCCTTACCCGCGTGAAGGTGGTCAAAAACAAGATGGCCCCGCCCTTCCGCGAAGCCAAGTTCGACATCATCTGGGGCACGGGCATTTCCCGTTCCGGGGAGCTCATCGACCTCGGCGTCGATGCCGGCATCGTGGACAAGAGCGGCGCATGGTTCGCCTTCGGGGCCGAAAAGCTCGGCCAGGGCAAGGAAAAAGTCCGTGCCCTGCTCGACGAGACCCCCGAACTGCGCAACGCCATCGAAAGCCAGCTTATCGAGCATCTGGGCATGAACCCGCGGCCCGTCGTGCACGCCGCCGAGGAAACCGCCCCGGACGTTGAAAACGTCCCCCTCGTCGACGACATGGACGACGAAATCTGATCCTGATCCGGTGCGGGGAGGGGCCCCCTCCCCGCCCAACCTTTCCCAAGGCGATGCCTCCGGGCATGGCCCCATCCCCCGATCCCTCCACACCCGCAGGAGCCTGTATGCTGACAGCCAATGAAATCCGCCACCGTTTTCTGGAATACTTCAAAAAACACGGGCACACCGAAGTCGCCTCCTCTTCCCTGATCCCCCGCGACGACCCGTCCCTGCTGTTCACCAACGCGGGCATGGTGCAGTTCAAGAAAATTTTCTGCGGGCAGGAAAAACGCGGCTACGTGCGCGCCACCACCTCCCAGAAGTGCCTGCGCGTCGGCGGCAAGCACAACGACCTCGACAACGTGGGCCGCACCGCACGCCACCACACCTTCTTTGAGATGCTCGGCAACTTCTCCTTCGGGGACTACTTCAAGGAGGACGCCATCCGTTTTGCGTGGACGTTCATCACCGAGGAATTGAAGCTGCCCAAGGACAGGCTCTACGTCACCGTCTACAAGGATGACGACGAAGCCTTCGAGCTCTGGCAGAAGGTGGCGGGCGTCGCGCCTGAGCGCATCTTCCGCCTCGGCGACAAGGACAACTTCTGGAGCATGGGCGACACCGGCCCCTGCGGGCCCTGTTCGGAAATCCACTTCGATCAGGGGGCGGACATGGCCTGCGGCCCGGACTGCGGCATCGGCAAGTGCGACTGCGACCGCTTCCTTGAAATCTGGAACCTCGTGTTCATGCAGTTCGAGCAGCTTGCCGACGGTTCCCGCGTCCCCCTGCCCCACCCGTCCATCGACACCGGCATGGGCCTTGAGCGTATCGCGGGCGTGTGCCAGGGCGTGCGTTCCAACTACGACACCGACCTGTTCCAGATTTTCATCAACTACATGGCCGAGCTCGCCGGCGTCCGCTACCGCGACGATGCCGACAACGACACCGCCCTGCGCGTCATCGCGGACCACAGCCGCGCCATCGCCTTCATGATCGCGGACGGCATCCTGCCCTCCAACGAAGGCCGCGGCTACGTGCTGCGCCGCCTGATCCGCCGCGCCTTCCGCTTCGGCCGCCTCATGGGGATGCAGGAGCCGTTCCTGTACAAGACCGCGCTCAAGGTCGTGGAGGTCATGGGCGAGGACTACCCCGAACTGCGCGCCCGCGCCGACTTCATGGCCCGCGTGACCCGCGAGGAAGAGGAGCGCTTCTCCTCAACCCTCGACAAGGGCCTCGCCATGCTTGAAGAGGAAATGGACGCCCTCGCCGGCAAGGGCGAGAAGCTCATCCCCGGCGAAACCGCGTTCAAGCTGTACGACACCTACGGCTTCCCGCTGGACATCGTGAACGACGTGGCCGAAAAACGCGGCTTCAAGGCCGACGAAGCCGGTTTCAACGAATATATGCGCCAGCAGAAGCAGCGCGCCCGCGCCGCGTGGAAGGGGTCCGGCGAAAAGGACATCGCCTCCCGCTTCCAGAGCCTGCTTGAGGACGGCCTCAAGTCCGAATTTTTCGGCTACGCCGCCCTGACCGGGGCGGGCCGCGTCGTGGCCCTGCTCGACGGCGACGGCTTGCCCGTCGAAGCCCTGCCCGGCGGCTCGTTGGGCTATGTCGTTACCGATCGGACGCCTTTCTACGGCGCGTCCGGCGGCCAGTGCGGCGACACGGGCCTGCTCTCCGCCCCGGCCGGATCGGCCAAGGTGCTCGACACCCTGAAGCCCTCCGCCGACCTCACCGTCCACCACATCGAAGTGGACGGCGGCACCCTGCTTCCCGATCAGGAAGTGGTGCTGACCGTAACCGAATCCACACGCCTCGACGCGGCCCGCAACCACACCTGCACGCACCTGCTCCATGCGGCCCTGCGCCGCGTGCTCGGCGACCATGTGCGTCAGGCGGGTTCCCTTGTCACGCCGGATCGCCTGCGCTTCGACTTCTCGCACATCGCGCCCATGACGCCGGAAGAACTGGCCGCCGTGGAACGCGACGTGAACGCCGCGATCATGGCCGACTACCCGTTGACCGCCAAGCTCATGGGCCAGCAGGCCGCCATCGACATGGGCGCTATGGCGCTTTTCGGTGAAAAGTACGGCGACACCGTGCGCGTGGTGACCATCGGAACCCCGGATCACACCGAGTCCGTGGAGCTTTGCGGCGGCACGCATCTGAACAGCACAGGTCAGGCGGGCAGTTTCGTCATCCTGTCCGAAAGCGGCATCGCGGCAGGCACGCGCCGCATTGAGGCCGCCACCGGCTGGAACGCCCTCAGGCACGCCCGCGCCATGAGCGAAGAGCTGCACCAGCTTGCGGCCATGCTCAAGACGCAGCCCGGCGGCCTCGCCGCCAAGCTGGAGGGCCTCCAGAAGGAAAACCGCGGGCTCCGCAAGGATCTGGAAAAGGCCGCCGCGCAGGCCGCATCCGGGCAGGGCGGGGATCTCATGTCCAAGGCCGTGGAGATCAACGGCGTAAAGGTGCTTGCCGCGAAACTTGAGATGAGCAATATCAAGGCCATGCGCGAGCTCATGGACGACATCCGTTCCAAGATGCCTTCCGGCGTGGCCTGCCTCGCCGTTCCTGTGGGCGAGGGCAAGGTGAGCATGATCCTATATGTTTCCAAAGACCTGCATGGACGCTTTACCGCTCCCGCGCTGATCAAGGAGGTTGCCGCGCCCATCGCCGGTTCCGGCGGCGGACGCCCCGATCAGGCCCAGGCAGGCGGCACGAACCCCGCGGGCATTGACGAGGCGCTGGATGTCTTGAAGGCGAAGATTGGGGGGTAGCATATCGGGGAGAGGAAAGGGAAGCTTTCTGGAGAAAGGGGGAGCCCCCATGTTTCCCCTTTCCCTTCCCCAAAACTGCCGGTACAGCCCGTGCCCCTTTCCCCCTGCAAAAACTTTTGGCCTTATCGAATCCCTGCTCACACTTTCCATGTAACAAAGCCGCTTCCTTCCCGTTTTCTGGAAGGAAGCGGCTTCTTGCCGTTCAGGGAAGCATTGCCCGCAGGCTTTCACACGGAACCGCGCCGCAACACAAACTGCTGGCACGGATACCCGTAACGCGTGACCAGTTCGGCCTCTTTGAAGCCGAGGCGCTTGTACAGGGCCCGTGGGGCCGCGCCGAGCGGATCGTCTCCCCGGTACGTCGTTACGAAGACATCCTGATCGGCAGGGAGTACCCCCAGCATCATGCGGACAAGGGCCGAAGCGACGCCCCGCCTCCGCGCCTCAGGATGCACGGCGAGGAAGCCGATGCCGTCACACTGCTCCGAAAGAATCAGCACGCCGAGCAGTCCGCCTGCATCCTTCGCACACAGCGCCCGCCGCTCCGCGATGGCTTTCAGCAGATTTTCCCGGTACTCGCCGAGCGACAGACCGGGGAAGGCATCGCGGACAAGCGCGGCCAGCTCCATCCAAGCGTCAATGTCCGCTTCCGACGCATACCCGACGGCACAGTCATGATTCATGGCTCCCTCCTTTGCGGCGGTACCCGCATAAACGAAGGCTCTGTCATAGTACATGGTTGTTTTGTTTCAGCAATACACTGAAAACATATGCTTTTTCTCCAAATTTTCCGCTGGTGGGCTCTGTGATTGGGGGATTTTATTGGTTATTTCTTTGGAATTTCA
>URTO01000068.1 GCA_900550745.1 uncultured Desulfovibrio sp.
AGGGGATGGGGTCCGGGGGAGGGGATAAGGAAGCCCTTCTACAGAAGGGTTCCTTCTCCCCTCCCCCGCTTTCCCCTTCCTCCTCAGGAGCACGCCATGAGCCGGAAACTTGCGGTCATCGCCATTGGGGGCAACTCCCTCATCAAGCACCGCGACAAGCAAAGCGTCGAAGACCAGTACTTCGCGCTGTGCGAGACGATGGAACACATCGCCGACGTCATCCAACAGGGCTGGCAGGTGCTGATCACCCACGGCAACGGCCCGCAGGTGGGGTTCATCATGCTGCGCTCGGAAATCGCCCGCGCGGTCGCGGGGATGCACATCGTCCCTCTGGTAAGCTGCGTCGCGGACACGCAAGGCGCCATCGGCTACCAGATCCAGCAATCGCTCGACAACGTGCTTGAGCGGCGCGGCCTTGCGGACAAGGCGGGCCGGACGGTTTCGCTGGTCACGCAGGTCCGCGTGGACATCGCCGATCCCGGTTTCAGCGATCCAGACAAGTTCGTGGGCGAATTCTATGCCGAGGATCAACTTGCGGAACTGCGCCGACAGCATCCCGACTGGATACTCAAGCCGGACGCCAACCGAGGCTGGCGGCGTGTAGTCCCTTCGCCCAAGCCCTGCGAAATCATTGAGCTGGACGCCATCCGCAGCCTGCTCGGTTCCGGGTTCAACGTGGTCGCGGCGGGTGGGGGCGGCGTCCCGGTGGTCCGTATGCCCGAAGGCATCTTTGGGGTGGACGCGGTCATCGATAAGGATCTCGCCTCGTCCCTGCTGGCGACGCAGCTCGGCGCGGACATGCTCGCCATCTCCACGGGCGTTGAAAACGTCGCGCTCAATTACGGAACCCCCATGCAGCGCCCGCTGCACAGCGTCACCGTCTCCGAAATGGAACGTTACCTTGCCGAGGGGCACTTCCCCGCCGGGAGCATGGGCCCCAAAATCAAGGCCGCCGTGGACTTCATCCGCAGCGGCGGATCGGAAGTCGTCATCACCAGCCCCGAATATCTCAACGCCGCGCTCACGAAGGGGGCGGGCACACATATTACCAAAGAGTAACAGGAGCACATCATGGACAAGATCCGCATCCGCAAGCTGATCGGCAGCCTCGCCAAGCGCGATTACCGCCGCATGTATATGAACGACTTCTTCCTGACATGGGAGAAGACCGACGACGAAATCGCCGCGACCTTCCTTGTGGCGGAAATCCTGCGCGGCCTGCGGGAAGCCAACATCTCCTGCCGGATGTTCGATTCCGGGCTCGGCATCTCCCTGTTCCGCGACAACTCCACGCGCACCCGGTTCAGCTTCGCCAGCGCCTGCAACCTGCTCGGCCTTGAAGTGCAGGATCTTGATGAGGGCAAGTCGCAGATCGCCCACGGAGAAACCGTGCGTGAAACCGCGAATATGATTTCCTTCATGGCCGACGTCATCGGCATCCGCGACGATATGTACATCGGCAAGGGCAACGCCTACATGCACACGGTTTCCGACGCCGTGCAGGAAGGCTACCGCGACGGCGTGCTGGAACAGCGGCCCACGCTGGTCAACCTCCAGTGCGACATCGACCACCCCACCCAATGCATGGCTGACATGCTGCACATCATCAACCATTTCGGAGGGGTGGAAAAGCTCAAGGGCAAGAGGATCGCCATGAGCTGGGCCTATTCGCCCTCCTACGGCAAACCCCTCTCCGTGCCGCAGGGCGTCATCGGCCTGATGACCCGTTTCGGCATGGACGTCGTGCTGGCGCATCCCGAAGGCTATGAAGTCATGGGCGGCGTCGAGGGGGTGGCCCGCCGCAACGCCGCCGCGACCGGCGGTTCGTTCACGAGGACGAACGACATGGCCGAAGCCTTCGCTGGCGCGGACATCGTGTACCCCAAGAGCTGGGCCCCCTTCGCGGCCATGCAGCGGCGCACCGATCTCTACGGCGCGGGCGACATGGACGGCATCAGGAAGCTCGAAAAGGAATTGCTGGCCCAGAACGCCGACCATAAGGATTGGGAATGCACCGAGGAGCTGATGGCCTCCACCCGTAACGGCGAGGCGCTGTACATGCACTGCCTGCCCGCCGACATTTCCGGCGTATCCTGCGCCGAGGGCGAAGTGGCCGCAGGCGTGTTCGACCGTTACCGCGTGCCGCTGTACAAGGAAGCCAGCTACAAGCCCTATATCATCGCGGCGATGATCACCCTTGCCCGCAAGCGCAACCCTGCGGATCTGCTCCTCGGCCTGCTCGAAAAGGGCGGCCAGCGGTGCTTGTAAGGGAAAAATGAAGGCGCGGGGGAGGGAGCCCCCAAAGCCCCTCCCCCGGACTTGCCGGAACGGTTTTCCTCTCCCGTAAAACTTTGGATGATGGGGAGGCCGCGCAACGGCAGTTCCGCCGTGCCGGAAGCCGGAACAAAGGGCAAGGCATCACAGCGTTTATAACCCGCCCCTGAAAAGTTTTACTTTGCGGAGTGCGGGCAAAGCCGTATAACCATACGTAGAAAGAAAACTCCCGATGTGCCCCCTCACCGCAGGCCCAAAGCCTTTGGGGAGGGGAGCGGGACAGGGGAAGCGCGCTGAAGCCTCCCCTCCCGCACAATCCAGCGCCTTGCAGGAGGGATGCCATGATCGCGTTCAGACTCAACGGGCAGGCCACGACGTATGACGGCGATCCCGCCGCTTCGCTCCTTTCCTATCTCCGCAATGACCGCCGCCTCACGGCGGCCAAGGACGGCTGTTCCGGCCAGGCCGCCTGCGGAGCCTGCCTTGTGGAACTGAACGGCAAGGCGTGCCTCGCCTGCTCCACCCCCATGAGCAAGGCAGCCAACGGCGACGTCGTCACACTCGAAGGCTTGCCGGAAACGCTCAGGCGGACGCTCGGCATGGCGTTCGTCAACCGCGGGGCCGTCCAGTGCGGTTTCTGCACCCCCGGCTTCCTCATGCGGGCCAAGGTCCTCCTGCAAACCAATCCAAACCCCACCCGTGAAGAGGTCGTCAAGGCCGTCCGCCCGCACCTGTGCCGCTGTACCGGCTACGTCAAGCTTGTGGACGCCATCCTCGACGCCGCGAGGTTGTTACGTGAAGGAAACATGCCCGAACCCGACGACAACCCGCGCCTCGGATCGGGCTGGCCCAAGTATGGCGGCTACGAACGGGCGGTCGGAACCCGCCCCTTCGTCAACGACATCGACGCGCCCGGCATGGCGCACGGAGCCATTGTCTTCAGCGGGCATCCCCGCGCCCGCGTGCTTGCCATCCATACGGATGAAGCGGCGGACATGCCCGGCGTCGTCCGCATCCTGACCGCCGACGACATCCCCGGCGAGCGTGTGCTCGGCCTTTACGCCAAGGACTGGCCCGTCTATATCAAGGTTGGCGAAGTCACCCGTTACATCGGCGACGCGCTGGCCTGCGTGATCGCGGAAACCGAAGCCGAAGCCCGTGCTGCGGCGGCCTGCGTCAAGGTCGATTATGAAGTCCTGACGCCGCTTCTCGACATGGAGGAGGCGGAAACCTCGCCCATCCATATCCACGAAAACGGCAATATCCTGCTCGACAAGACCATCAGGCGCGGCGAACCCGTGGACGATGCCTTGGCCCGCTGCGCCTTCACCGCCGAGGCCACCTACCGGACTCAGGCCGTCGAACACGCCTTCATCGAGCCTGAAGCGGCGCTGGCCGTTCCCGAAGGGGGCGGGGTGCGCCTCTATGTCCAGTCCCAAGGCATCTGGCACGATAAGGCGGATATAGCCGCCCTGCTCCATGTCCCCACGCCCAAGGTCACGGTCACGCTTGCCGACTCCGGCGGCGCGTTCGGCGGCAAGGAGGACTTCACCTGCCAGCCCCATGCCGCGCTCGCCGCGTATCTGCTTGGGCGTCCGGTCAAGGTGCGGCTCTCCCGGCCCGAATCCATCCGCATGCACCCCAAGCGCCACGGCATGAAGCTCCATTACGTCATCGGCTGCGACGAAAGGGGAATCCTGCAGGCCGCCAAGGTTCGCATCCTCGCGGATACCGGGGCCTACGCCTCGGCGGGCGGCCCGGTCGTCACCCGTACAGGAACCCATGCCGCCAGCGCCTATCACATTCCCTCCGTGGACGTGCATGTGAAGGCGGTATTCACGAACAACCTTCCGGCGGGCGCGTTCCGGGGGTTCGGGGTCAACCAGTCGAATTTCGCTATGGAATGCCTCATCGACGAGCTGTGCGAAAAGGGCGGCTTCGACCGCTGGCAATTCCGCTATGACAACGCCGTGGCTCCGGGCCGCATGGTCACCACCGGGCAGGTGCTCGGCGAAGGCACGGCCCTGCGCGAAACCCTGCTTGCGGTGCGCGACGCCTTCCGCAGCCACCCGCGGGCGGGCATCGCCTGCGCCATCAAGAATTCCGGCATCGGCAACGGCATCCCCGAACCCTGCGATTGTTACCTTGAAGTGCACCCGGCCCCGGAACAGCCGGCGGGCGCGCGGCTCGTCCTGCATCATGGCTGGACGGAGATGGGGCAGGGCATCAACACGGTAGCCCGGCAGATGCTGTGCGAGGTGGCGGAACTCGGCCCTGATGTCGCCGTCGACATGACCGCATCCACCGAATACGGAGCTTTCGCGGGCAGCACCACCGCCAGCCGGGGCACCTTCCAGCTTGGGCATGCCGTGGTCAACGCCGCCCGACAGCTTCGCGGCGATCTGGACAAGTACGGCGGACGCCTCGACCGTCTCGTGGGCCGTTTCTACAAGGGGCACTACGACTCGGCGGGGCAGACTTCCGGGCAGGGCGCACCGGGAGAAATCCGCAACCACGTTTCCTACAGCTTTGCCACGCATGTGGTATTCATGGACGAGGAAGGCAGGATCGAAAAGATCATCGCCGCGCACGACTCGGGCCGCGTCGTCAACCGCCCGCTCTACGAAGGGCAGGTACAGGGCGGCGTGGTCATGGGCATGGGCTATGCCCTGACCGAAAGCATCCCGGTCAAGGACGGCTATCTGACCTCCGGCAGGCTCAACGCCTGCGGCCTGCTCCGCTCGGTGGACGTGCCGGAAATAGAGGTCATCGCCGTGGAAGTCCCCGATCCCGAGGGGCCGTGCGGGGCCAAGGGCATCGGGGAAATCGCCTGCATTCCCACCGCGCCCGCCATCGTCAACGCCCTGTATCTTGTGGACGGCGTGAGAAGGCGGGAACTGCCCGTGGGCAGGAAGAAGTAGCGCTTCCGGCGGCAAGGGACGCCGCCCCTCCCTTGGCTATCCATCGCATTCCCTATTCCCAAAGGAGCCGACAATGAGCCTGTACCTGCGCAACGCCACATGGATCGACCCGGAAACGTTCAAGGCGAGGGCCACGACGATCAAGGTCGAAGAAGGCCCGTTCGGCGGGATGGCGCTCGACGCCCACGCGCCTGCGGAGTGTCCGCCGGAAGACGCCGTACTGGACTGCACGGGCCGCCTCGTCATGCCCTCCTTCGGCTGCGGGCATCACCATATCTACTCGGCCCTCGCACGCGGCATGCCTCCCGCGCCCAAGGCCCCGGCGAACTTCCTTGAGGTGCTGGAATACGTCTGGTGGCGCATGGACAAAAAGCTCGATCACGACATGATCGAGGCCAGCGCCCTTGTTACCGGCCTGTACTGTGCCAAGAACGGCGTAACCTTCGTCATCGATCACCATGCCTCGCCCTTCCATCTGGACGGCAGCCTCGAAACCATCGCCAAGGCGCTGGATCGCGTGGGCCTCGGACATCTGCTCTGCTACGAAATCTCCTGCCGTGATGGAGAGGAGATCAAGGAAAAGGGGCTCGCCGAAACCGACGCCTTCCTGTCCTCCGGGCGCAAGGGCCATGTCGGGCTGCACGCCTCCTTTACGGTGGACGACGACCTGCTTGGGCGCGCCGTGGATCTCGCCCGCAAGCACAAGACGGGCGTACATATCCACGTCGCCGAAGGCATCGAGGATCAGGAACACTGCGCCCGCACCTACGGCAAGAGCGTCGTGCGCCGCCTCTCGGATGCGGGCGTGCTTGATCTGCCCCTGTCCATCCTTGGGCATTGCGTCCATCTCGATGCGGAAGAGCGCGACCTCATCCGCACTTCGCCCTGCTGGGTCGTGCAGAACACCGAAAGCAACCTCAACAACAACGTCGGGCTTGGGCGCTACAACGATTTCCCCCGCGTCATGCTCGGCACGGACGGTATGCACAGCGACATGATCCGCAGCGCGCAGTCCTCCTATTTCATCGCCGGGCTCGCCGAAGGCGGCATGTCCCCCCTGGCGGCCTGCCAGCGCCTCCGCGCCGTACACGCGCACATCCAAGGCCACAATGCGCCGGGCGGCGGGGCGAACAATCTGGTCATCCTCAACTACGATTCCCCCACGCCGCTGACGCAGGACAACTTCCCCGGACACTTCTGCTATGCCTTCGACGCCCGCAACGTGGAGTCCGTCATCAGCCAAGGCAGGCTCATCGTGGATCACGGCAGGCTCACCGGCATGGACGAGGCCGACATCCTCGCCTACGCCAACGAACAGGCCCACCGCCTCTGGGCTTTGCTGTAAACCATCAACAGGGAAACAGGCTCACCATGCGCATGCTTATTACCGGCGGGCTGGCCGCACGCGCGGACGGCGTCTTCAACACGGACATCCTGATTGAAGGCGGCCGGATTCTGGAACTCGGCGAACGGCTGCACGAGGCCCAGCAGCCTGAAGGAACGGAAATCGTGGACGTATCCGGCTGCGTGGTCATGCCCGGCGGAGTCGATGCCCATACCCACGTCAACCTGACGGTGGACGGCGTGCACGTCTCCGACGGTTTCGGGGCCGGGACGCTGGCGGCGGCATGGGGCGGCACCACGACCATCGTGGAACATCCGGGCTTCGGCCCGCAGGGATGCGATCTTCCCCATCAGCCCACCGCGTATCTGGAGCAGGCGGAAGGCCGCTGCTACACGGACTACGCCCTGCACGGCGTATTCCAGCATGTGGACGGCGCCGTCCTTGCCCGGATTCCCGAAGCCGTGGCGCAGGGATTTCCAACGCTCAAGGCATACACCACCTATGGCGGCAGGCTGGATGACGAAGGGCTGCTGCAGGTTCTCGCCGCGCTCAGGGATGCGGGCGGCCTGCTCGCCGTCCATTGCGAAAACCACGCCATCACCCGTTTTCTGGGGGACAAGCTGCGCCGCGAAGCGCCGCGCGATCCCATGAGCCATCCCCGGAGCCGCCCGGCCCGGTGCGAGGCCGAGGCAATCAACCGGATTCTGAAGCTGGCGAAAACGGCGGAAGCGCCCGTGTACATCGTGCATCTCTCCACGGCGGAAGGTCTGGCCTGCATCCGCGAGGCGCAGAAGGCCGGACAGCCGGTCATTGCCGAAACCTGCCCGCAGTACCTTCTGCTCGACGAGTCCGCCTATGCCGAACGGGACGGCCTCAAGTACATCATGGCCCCGCCCCTGCGGACGGAAGCGGATCGCGCCGCGCTCTGGGAGGGCCTCGCGGACGGCAGCATCTCGGTTGCCGCTACCGATCACTGTGCCTTCCCGCTGGCCCAGAAACGGGAACGCGGGAAGGAAAGCGTGCTGGATTGTCCCGGCGGCGTTCCCGGAGTCGAAACCCGCATCCCCCTGCTGTTCAGCGAGGGCGTGCTGCACGGGCGTCTGACGCTGCCGCGTTTCGTGGACGTGGTGTCCACGTCTCCGGCCCGGATCATGGGGCTTGCCTCCAAGGGACGCCTCGAACCCGGCGCGGATGCGGACATTGTGGTCATCGATCCCACGGATGAGCGGCTGATCAAAGCCCGGAACCTTCATCAAGAGGTGGACTGCACCCCGTATGAAGGCATGGTCGTGCGCGGCTGGCCCCGCCATGTCTGGCTGCGCGGCGAACCTATCATTTTCGGCAGGCAGCTCTCCGGGTATGCCGGACAGGGAAGGTTCATTCCGAGGACGCTCTAGGCCGTACCGCCAATAAGATATAATCTGTTGAAAATTATGGCTCTGTCATGGCATATGGCTGTTTTATTTCAACAGCATGCTGAAAAGAGAGACTTTTTCTCCACTTTTTCCGCTGACGGACTCCATGATGGGGGAACTTTATTGGTTATGCCTTTGGAATTTCAAGAAATAAAACATCAACCGTTTCCTGTGACACAGCCACAATATTTCGGACGCCCTCGATCTGTTGGGGGGAAGGCTCTTTGTAAAAGGCTGTGTTCTAGAGAATGGTTGATGCTTTTTTCCTTGAAACTCCAAAGGGATAACCGGAAAAATGCCTTAGCCGTGGCTCCCGCCAAGGGGAAAACCGGAAAAAAGGCTCTATT
>URTO01000069.1 GCA_900550745.1 uncultured Desulfovibrio sp.
GGAAACTTTCTCCAGAAAGTTTCCCCTCCCCCTCCCCAATTTCCCAATACTCTCATGACCCGCCTACCCGCCGATGGCGGTCATGCGCCGCTGGGCCACGGCGTTGCGGCGGCGTTCGAGGAGCCGCGCCCCGATGGGCTTTTCCCGTGTGGCGAGGGTGACGATGCGGCGGACGGCTTCGATGCCGAGCCTGGGATGCCGCAGGGCATTGCGGAGCCGGTATTCCCGGTCGTCGAACAGGCATGTCCTCAGCGCACCGTCGGACGTGATGCGGAGCCGGTTGCAGTCCGTGCAGAAATGGCTGGAAAGCGGGGTGATCAGGCCGAGGCGCCCAAGGCCGGGGCCGTCCGGGCCGGAGAGGGCGTAGAGCCGGGCGGGGCCGCCGCTGCGCTGCCCCTGCTCCACAGGGGCGACGGAGACGAGCCCCTTGACGGCGTCAAGGATGTCCGGGGCAGGCCAGAAACAACTGTCCGACCAGCGCGTGCCTTCGCCCATAGGCATGAATTCGATAAACCGCACATCGACGGGGTGGCGCATGGCGTAATCGACAAAGGCGGGCAGCTCGTCGTCGTTGAAGCCGCGCATGGCGACCGCGTTGAGCTTGAAGGGGATGCCCGCGTCGAGAAGGGCATCCATGTTCTCCCGAACCTTATGGAACAGATCGCGGCCCGTAACCCGCTCGAACTTGTCCCTGTCGAACGTGTCGAGGGACAGGTTCACCGCGTTCAGGCCGATGGCTTTCAGAGTGCGGATATGGGGGCCGATCAGCGTCCCGTTGGTGGTCACGCGGATGTCGAGGGCGGGGTGTGCAGCCCGCAGGCGTTCGAGGAACTCGGCAAACCCTTTGCGTGCGAAAGGCTCGCCGCCCGTCAGCCGGACTTTTTCCACGCCCATGCCCATCGCCATGTCCACAAGCTGCTCCATCTCCTCATAACGCAGGACGGACTCGTGGGGAATGAACGTCTCCATGCCGCTGCGGCAGTAGGTGCAGCGCAGGTTGCAACGGTCGGTGACGGAAAGGCGGATATAGCGGACGGCCCTGCCGTGGCCGTCTTCCAGCGAGGCGGCGGGTTCGCACGGATGGGCGGAGGGGGGGATTGCATTCATGGGACTGCCCGGTGGTTGTGCGCCGTAAGGGGCGGCGCGGTGGGGGAAGCCTTTACCGTACCCCCTCCTCGGCGGCGTGGCAAGCCGTACCGTACCTTTGCTCACATGCGGCTTCAGCCATGCGTTTGGCCCGCTCAAGTTCGTCCGGGAAATTGATGTTGAAGAAGGGCAGGGCTTCGGCCTTGGTATAGGCGACGCGCGACTGTAGTCCTTCGGGGATCACAAGGTTGAGCTGCCGGAGGCTGCGGGCACGGGCCTTTTCAAAGAAGGGCAGGCAGGCCGGTTCGTAGATGGAGACGAGCGCCTCGATGAATCCCGTTTCCGCCTGCTGGAACGTCGTCATCAGCGTTTCGGGGGAACGGGCGCTGCGGGCGTCGATGAGGCGGCGCAGCGTGGGCGCGTCCATGAACGGCAGATCGCACGAGAGCACGAGGATCGGCTGCCGGAGCTCCCGGAGCGCGGCCCATACCCCGCCGAACGGCCCAAGGCCGGGTTCCGCGTCGGGGATGGAACGGATGCCGGGCAGGGCCGGAACAGCTTCCCCTGACGCTGGGGCCCGGCACGAAATGGCTACGCCGTCCGTACACGCGGCGAGAAGATCGGCGGTGCGGGCCAGCATGTCCCGCCCGTCACCGGGCAGGCGCAGGCGTACCTTGTCCTGCCCAAGCCGGGTGGAGCGCCCCCCGGCCAGCACGACGCCGATCATGCGATCCTGCCTTCTCCGGCAAAGACCGTGAGCCGTTCCTCACGGGGACGGCAGAAGCCGACGACGGTCACGGGGTGGGCGGGATGGAGCCTGTTTTGCTGCCGGGCCATTTCCACGGGCGTGGAGGTGACGGCGCTGCGGCTGATGAGGAACGAGAACCCCGCCCGGCGCGCCTTGGCGTAGAGGCTGGACGTGATGCGGGCCGAGACGAAGAGCACTGTTTCCGCCGGATCGATGCCGTTGAGACAGGCCCAGCCCGCAAGCCGGTCGAGGCAGT
Organism: uncultured Desulfovibrio sp.; assembly: GCA_900550745.1. Taxonomy (GTDB): domain Bacteria; phylum Desulfobacterota; class Desulfovibrionia; order Desulfovibrionales; family Desulfovibrionaceae; genus Bilophila. The sequence continues at coordinate 2,091 of URTO01000069.1, forward strand.
TGTGCCGCCCGATGTCTTCGGCAAGGCGAAGGAAGGCCCCGGTTTTTGGATCGAACATGCCCGCGCGGTGGAAGCATCCCGTGGATTCCCAGAGCAGGGGGCAGGAGCCTTCCAGCGTCAGGAAGGCGTCCATATGCTTGACGATGGCGTCGGGCGTCATGACGATGGAGGGCGTTTCGTCGTGCCCTTTTTTCTCCATGCGCTTGAGCTCCACGGCAAAGGCGTGTTTCGCGTCGATGCCGGGCGGGACGGATACGGCGCGCACGCTCCCGGACATGCGGAACGGCGAGGGGCCGGCTTCGGGGCCGAGATGCCGGCGGTCGAGCAGGACGTGCCCAATCGCCAACGGCTCAAGATCGTCGGGCCATGCCCACAGGCGGCAGCTGCTTCCATGCCACGAGACGTATACGGGTTCCTCCGGGCTGACTGCGTCGTCGATATGCTGCCACCCGCCGTCTTTCCAGCGGGTGACGGAGTAGGACAAAGGGGTATTCATGGGTTGGCCACCTCTGCGGAGGGGACGAAGGCGAGCCTGTCGCCGTTGTTCAGGATGCGATCCGGTTCGGCATGAACCCCGGTGACGAGGAGCAGGGTTCCCGCGGATCGGATGTTGAGGGCGCGCATGGCTTCGCCCGCCGTGGTTCCTTCGGCCACGTCCAGCCTGCCGGTTTCGGGCGTGTGCGGGGGCAGCGTTGCGAAGCGGCGTATTTCTATCAGCATGGGAAGACTCCTTGAGCCCCCCATCCTAGCGGATACCGCAGGTTTTTTGCAAGGCCGGGAACACGCGGTGCCGCGGTTCGGTGCCAGTGGAAACGGAAGGCTGTGTTATAGAAATGGTTGATGCTTTTTTCCTTGAAGCTCCAAAGGGATAACCGGCAAAATGCCTTAGCCGTGTATCCCGCCAAGGGGAAAACGGGAAAAAAGGCTCTATTTTTCACCGCACTGTGGAGATGAAGCAACCACATACCCTAACAGAGCCAAACGGAATGCCGCGGATAGGGGGTCAATAAACGCGAAAGCCTTTGAAGAGAAGGGGGAGGAGAGATGGGGTATTCGCTTTTGCAATGAAGCATGCGGCTTTCATCTCTACAGCACGGTAAAAATGCGGCCTTTTTCTCCAGTTTTCCCCTTGGCGGACTTCATGGCTGAGGCATTTTGTCGGTTATTCCTTTGCAGCTTCAAAGTAAATGTCCCAGAGAAGCGTGGGGGTACTCCTCCCTTCTCCAGAAAGTTTCTCCTCCCCTCATCAACACATTGTTATTCCTGAAATATACGTTTACCGGTCGCTCCACACGGCGCGCCCGGCCTTGAGGCGGAGGCGACCAAGGGGAAGCCCGCGCCAGAACAGGGACGCTTCCTTGCCGGGCAGCCCAGTGTCAAGGCTTCCGCCTTGCAGCAGGCGTTCGAGGGCGGGCACGTCGTCGACGTCGAGGCGGGGAATGCGGCGGGGTTCCGGATCAAGCAAAGCCCTGAGCCGCGCCGAAGGGATAAGCCCCTGTGCCGACGCCTTGCCGAGGGCCATGCCCTGCCAGCGGACGGCGGCGGGCAGGTGCTCCAGCGCCGGGGCGGGCAGGAAGTGGAGGGAACCCTCGAACGCAGCCAGATCGCCGGGGGGGAGCAGGGAGGGGGACAGCCCGAACTCCTCAAGGAAGGCCGGGGGGATCGCGCGGTAGGCCGCCGTGGACGCCTCCCCTTGGGCGAGGCCGGGCGCGGCGGCGGAGTCGCCGGGTTTGCGCAGCAGGGCGATATAAAAGCCCTGCGCGTTGGAGGCGTCCTCATCCACCCGGAGCGTGCCTTCGCAGCCGGGGAGTTCCGGCGCGGCGAAAACGAAGCCGGAGAACGGCTCCAGCGGGATCAGTTCAAGGCCGAGTCTTTCAACGGCAAAACGGACTTGCCCTTCGTTCTCGTCCACATTGGTCGTGCAGGTGGAATAGACGAGCTTTCCGCCGGGGCGCAGCAGGCGGCCCGCTTCCGTCAGGAGCTTGCGTTGCAGATCCAGCATGGGCTTGAGGCGGTCGCCCTGCCAACGCCTGATCGCCTGCGGGTTCTTGTCCGTGGTTCCCCAGCCGGAACAAGGCGGATCAAGGAGGATGGCATCCCACGAGGCGTCGGGCAGGGGCAGGGACTCGCCGGGCCATGAGCAGGTCACGGCCAGGAGGAGGTTGAGCGCGGCGAGGTTGCGGCGCAGGTTCGCGAGGCGCGGGCGGGCCGGTTCATTGCCGAGCACCAGCCCCCCGCGGCCCACAAGCTGCGCGAGGAGGCCCGTCTTGCTGCCGGGGCTGGCGCACATATCGAGCACGCGGGCCCCTTCGCCGGGCGCGAGGGCCAGCGGCGGGAGCATGGACGAACGATCCTGAATGTAGACGTACCCCCAGAAGGCGGCGAGGCTCCTGCCGAGCGGGAACGGCTCCCGGAGCAGCCGCCTTGCCAGCGGAGAAAACGGTTCCGGCTCGAAAACGAAGCCTTGTGCGCTGAGCAGCGCCTCGACGGACGGGATCTGTTCCGGGCCGCAGACGAGGCGGAAAGAACGGCGGAGGGCGGGGGTGTCGGTCATACTATCCTATTTAGAAAAAACGCGATAAAGGGTTTTTGGCACTTTCCGTTTCCGGCGTTGCGCTTGCGGAGACGGGGAAGTCTATAGTATGGTAAAAAAAGTCGACCGGGCTGAACCGGCGAATCCTTCCAAGGAGTTTACGAATGCATCTGATATTCCGTACGGCTCTGATGCTGTGTACAATGCTGGTATTTGTGGCGCAAGCCCTTGCCGCCGATGTGCGCAGCTACGCGGTGCTGCCTTTTAAAGTGAGTGGTTCCAGCGGGTTCACCTATCTGGAAAAGGCCATTCCGTCCATGCTGAACTCCCGCCTGTACTGGCAGGGACATTTCCAGCCCGTTGCCGACGCCGCACTCGCCAAGGCCGGGGCCGTAAGCGATGCCGGAAGCGCCGCCAAGGCCCTTTCCGCCACCGGTGCCGACTATGTTGTCTGGGGTGACGTGACGATTATAGGCGACAGCGCCAGCCTTGATGTCCGTGTCCGTGACAAGGCGGGCAAGGAATGGCGCAAGGGCGCGAAAACCCGCGTCAATGACCTTATCGCCACCCTTCAGGGCGTTTCCGACAGCATCAACGCCGAAGTCTTCGGGCGCGGCGGTTCCGGCGTCGTTGCGGCGGCCCCGGCTGCGAGCGCCGGGCAGGCGAACCCCAATTTTGTCCAGAAGGAGGCCACGCAGAGCCAGGTCTACCTGAACCCGCAGTTCCGTTATCAGGGCAGCGACGGCACGCGTTACCGCAGCCAGACGCTTCCCTATGCGGCTGTGGGCATGATCGTTGCCGACGTGAACGGCGACGGCAAGAACGAGGTGGTCGTGCTCGGCGAAAAGCGCCTTTACGTGTATCAGTGGCAGAACGAACGCCTCGTGCAGCTTGGGGAATACAGAATCCCCACCCGCATGATGCCGCTTGCGCTCCGCAGCATCGATCTGAACCGCGACAGGGCTGAGGAAATCATCCTGACCGCCTATGAGGAAGACTACACGCAGCCGTATTCCATGATCCTGAGCTTCAAGGGGAATACCTTCACCGAAGTGGCGGAACGCCTTCCCTACTATCTGAACGTGGTGCGCATTCCCCCGGATTACATGCCCACCCTGATCGGCCAGAAGGGTGATCCGTCCCGCATTTTCTCGCGTGGCGGCGTGTATGAGATGATGAAGCAGGGCAACAGCCTTGTGCAGAGCAAGAAGCTGGATCTGCCGAGCGGCGTGAACGCCCTGAACTTCGCATGGCTGCCCGGAACGCCGGGCAAGGAAACCGAAAAGCTCGTGGTGCTGACCGATGAGGAACGCCTCCGCGTGTTCTCAAGCAACGGCTCGCAGTTGAACCAGACGGACGAGAAGTTTTCCGGATCGGCCATCGGCATCGCCGAACAGACGCAGATGCCCGGCATGGGCAAGGACAATATCCTGATCCCGTCCAAGTATTTCGTGCCGGTGCGCATGATCCCCTCGGATCTGGAACAGGACGGCACTTGGGAACTGCTGGTCAACAAGCCCATTTCGGTGTCCGCGCAGTTCTTCGAGAACTACCGCTTCTTCCCTGAGGGTGAAGTCGAATCCCTGTATTGGGACGGCGTGGGCCTCAGCCTTCAGTGGAAGACCCGCCGCATCAAGGGTTCCGTTGTGGACTTCGCGCTGGCTGACCCGAACAACGACGGCACCAAGGATCTTGTGGTCTGCCTGAACACGCACCCCGGCGCGCTCGGCCTCCAGAACCGCAAGACCGTGGTGGTCTTCTACCCGCTGGATCTCAGCATGATGGATCCGAAGACGGCCCCGGCGCTCGACTAGCGGCGGATAGAGGGGCCTCCCGCAGCAAGGGCAGGCAACTGAAAGGCATCCATATGGCGCAGGCTTCGTTCGCGGGGCCTGCGTTTTTTTGTTTGGCTGTGCCATAGAAAGCGGTTGATGCTTTATTTCCTTGAAATTCCAAAGAAATAACCAATAAAATCCCCCAACCACAGAGCCCGCCGGCGGAAAACTTGGAGAAAGAGCATATGTTTTCAGTATATTGCTGAAACAAAACAACCATGTACTCTGACAGAGCCTTTTGTTTCCGCACTGGGGGGAGCTTGTTCTCGTAATGAGAAAAAAGCGTTCGCAATCCGGGAGAATTCTCATTTCGGGAACGGCGGCACCTGAAAATGCTGAAAAATCCGCTTCAAAATGGGGATGATAGCAAAACACCACATTGGCCCTATCCTTGCTTTGGAGGGGCATTCCGGGATGTGCCCGGATGTTCCCCGTTTACCCTGCTGCCGCATCGGGAGGTTCGCAATGGACAATGCCATGCTTTATCACATCAATACGCAGTGCCTGCGGCCCGGCTCAGGCGCTTCCTTGGATATGCTGAGCGCCGCCGAAGCCCGGCGCGCCCGGCGTTTCCATGCCGGTTTCGCGCAGTACGCGCCCACGCCCCTCGTCCCCCTGCCGTATCTGGCCTCCACGCTCGGCCTTGGGAACATCCGGGCCAAGGACGAGTCGAAACGCTTCGGGCTCAACGCCTTCAAGGTGCTCGGCGCTTCCTATGCGATGGGCCGTTACCTTGCGGAACGGCTCGGAAAACCCATCGACGATCTGACGCCCGCCGATCTCTGTTCCCCCGCCGTGGGCGAGCGGCTTGGGCCCATTACCTTCGTATCCGCCACGGACGGCAACCACGGCCGGGCGGTAGCGTGGACGGCGCAGCAGCTCGGCAAGAAGGCCGTCATCTATATGCCCAAGGGTTCCGACCCGGCGCGGCTGGAGAACATCCGCAGCCACGGCGCGGAAGCCGGCATCACGGATCTGAATTATGACGACGCCGTGCGCCTCGCGTGGAAGATGGCCTGTGAAAACGGCTGGGTCATGGTGCAGGACACGGCTTGGGACGGCTATGAGGACATCCCCACATGGATCATTCAGGGCTATGCCGCGCTTGCTGTTGAGGCGCTCGCCCAGTGGCGCGCCGAAGAGCTTGAGCCCCCGACGCATCTTTTCCTTCAGGCCGGGGTCGGTTCCTTCGCGTCCGGCGTGCTCGGCTACATGGCCTCGGAACTTGGCGACGCGCTCCCCAAGACGATCATTGTAGAGCCGCACGCCGCCGACTGCATTTACCGTTCCGCCCTTGCCGGGGACGGCCTGCCGCATAACGTCACCGGCGATCTTTCCACGCTGATGGCGGGGCTGGCCTGCGGCGAGCCCTGCACCGTGGGGTGGCCCATCCTGCGCGACTATGCCTCGGCCTATCTTTCCTGCCCCGATTATGTAGCCGCCAACGGGATGCGCCTCTACGCCGCCGCGCGCGGCGGTGACGCCCCCATCGTCTCCGGCGAGTCCGGTGCGGCGCCGCTCGGCGCGCTCGATCACATCATGCGCAACCCCGCCCTTGCGCCGCTCCGCGAAGCCCTTGGGCTCGGCCCCGATTCCCGCGTCATGCTCATCAGCACCGAAGGCGACACCTCGCCCCGCGTCTGGCGTGACGTCTGCTGGTACGGCAGGTACGGTGACGGGCTGCGGGTGGGTGAGTAGGATATGAGATTGGGGAGGGGGAGGAGAACCTTTCTGGAGAAAGGTTCTC
>URTO01000070.1 GCA_900550745.1 uncultured Desulfovibrio sp.
AAATATATTATATACCTTTATAAGGAATATATCAATGTCCAACACCACTTATTCCCTCCTCCCCGTCACCCGCATCGCCACGGCCCCCCGCGCCCACGCCGACATCACCATCGGCTTTTCCAAGCGCGGCGATTTGTCCCTCATCTTTTCCCCGGCCTTCCTTGCCGACCATGAAGCCCTCGGCGTCGGCTCCAAGATTCTCCTCGCCTACAGCGCGGAAGCCAAGAAGCTCCTCGTCGCGCCGCCTTCCGCCGGGCAGAAGGAACACCTGCGCACGGTACGCAAGCGTGCGGGCTTTCCCGGCGCGGGCTGCGTGGTCGTCTCGGCCCAGAACCTTCCCGAAGACATGCCGCGCCCCGAAAAACAGCGCGAACCCGTGCTGTGGGAACCGGAGGAAAACGGCGCGGTGGCCCTCGACCTCAGCCGCTTCGCGTAACCCTCATGAACCCCGCCCTGTTCTCTTCCGCCAAGGAAGATTGGGAAACTCCCCGCGAGTTCTTTGAACGGCTCGACGGGGAGTTCCGTTTTGATCTGGACGTGTGCGCCTTCCCCCACAACGCCAAGTGCCCCGCCTACTTCACCAAGGAAGACGACGGGCTGGCGCAGGATTGGGGGCGGCGCACCTGTTGGATGAACCCGCCCTACGGCAAGACCATCAAGGCGTGGATGGCGAAGGCCCTCGACGCTTCCCGGCGCGGGGCCACGGTCGTCTGCCTCGTGCCGTCACGCACCGACACGGCATGGTGGCACGACACGGTGATCGCAGGCGGCGCGGAAGTCCGCTTCGTCCGGGGCAGACTCCGGTTCGCCGGGGCCGAGCATCCGGCACCCTTCCCGTCGGCGGTGGTGATTTTCAGGCCGCCGTTGCCGCCTTCACAGCAAAAGGAAACGAACGATGAAAACAACAATCCTCAGCGAATACGGCTTCCATGAAGCCCTGCTCGGCATGGGCCTCAGCTACGGCAAGACCTCCGGCGTCACCTCCCTGTGGGACATCCGCGACGATGCGGGCCTCAAGGAACGCGCCTTGAAACTCGCTGGCCTCGGCAAGGGGCACGACAAGTTCCTGCGCATGATCGTCGCCACCCTCGACGTCACGGCCCCGCTATACTGGTGGAAACAGTTCGACACCTACAAGATCGGCACGGCCGCGCAGTCGGAATCCACCATGCACACGCTCATGAAGGCCCCGCTCACCCCGGAAATGTTCGAGGGCGGGCTTGCCGATCATCTGCTCGGTCATCTTGAGGGACTGCGGCAGCGCGGGGATTTCGCCACCCTGAACCGCTGCCTTCCGCAATCCTTCCTCCAGCGGCGCATCGTGCAAACCAACTACGCGGCTCTCGCCAACATCATTGTCCAGCGCAGGGGGCACAAGCTCCCCGAATGGAAAACCTTCATCGAATCCGTGCTGTGGGGCGTGCAGCGTCCCGAACTGCTGCGGAAAGCGGCTGCGATGGGAGGCCGCCATGAACCAAACGCCGCCTAATCCGTACCTGCTCATCGACGCCGACGTGCTGGCCTACCGCGCCGCAGCCGGGGCCGAAAGGCTCATCTGCTTCGAGGAGGACGCCTGTTTCCCGCTGTGTTCCCTCGCGGACGCCCAAGCCGCCTTCTTCGGGCAGCTTTACGCCATCCTCGATCGGCTCGGCGCCAGCGACTATGCCCTGTGCTTCTCCGACGACCGCAACGGCGGCTTCCGGCGCAAGCTGTTCCCCGGCTACAAGGCCAACCGCGACGGCAAGCCCCGCCCCGTGGCCCTCAAGTTCCTGCGCGAGGCCCTGATGCGCGACGCTGCGGACGCCCCCGTCCACATCAAGCCCGGCCTCGAAGCCGACGACTGCCTCGGCATCCTCGCCACCCTGCCCTCGTTCATGCGCGGGCGGCACAAGGTCATCGTCAGCGTGGACAAGGACATGAAGGCCATCCCCGGCTTCTTTTACGACATGGGCAAGCCCGGCCTCGGCATCCAGCCCGTCAGCCGGGAAGACGCCGACCTCTGGCACATGACCCAAACCCTCATCGGGGACGCCGCCGACGGCTACCCCGGCTGCCCGAAAATCGGCCCTATGACCGCGAAGAAGCTGTTCGACGGCATCCCCCGCGATTACGGACACCTCTGGCCCGTAGTGGCCGATGCCTTCGAGAAGGCGGGCTTCGGGGAAGCGGAAGCCGTCACGCAGGCAAGGCTGGCCCGTATCCTGCGGGCCGAAGATTGGGACTTCAACACAAAGGAAGTGAAACTATGGACACCGCCCCGTCCCTGCAAGACCGGATAAGGCCGCCCTACTACACCCGGTTCCGCATCGAGCCGTTGGCCTTCATCGCCATGAACCATCTGGATTTCCTGCAAGGGAACATCATCAAATACGTCTGCCGCTACGAAGGCAAGAACAGCGTGGAAGACCTCATGAAGGCCCGCCGCTACCTCGACGAGCTCATCAACAGAACGCAAACGGAGGAAGGCCGGAATGCGGCACCAACACGATAACGATCATCTCGCCATGCTCGCCGAGTTCATGACCGCGATGGAACAGCCCGTCAGCCAAGGTTGGGAAGACCTCGAAGGCATCAGGCTCGGCTTGAAGCTCATTGAAGAAGAAACGGAAGAGTTCCGGGAAGCGGTGGAAAACCTCTTCGAGAACACCGAATGCGGAGAAGGCGAGGACGTCCTCAACGACAACCGCGAAGACCTCACCAAGGAACTCGCGGATCTCGTCTACGTTTGCTGGTGGCTTGCCGCCAGAATCGGCATCGACCTGAACGCAACCCTGCGCCTTGTCCACGCCTCGAACATGTCGAAGCTCGGCCCTGACGGAAAGCCCGTCAAACGCGGAGACGGCAAAGTCCTCAAGGGGCCGAACTACCGCGCTCCCGATCTGTCCGACATTGTGCGGCACGCCCCTGTCACCCTCGCCTGATTTCCCATTCCCCACATAAAAAGGATACGCCCCATGCCTACGCTCTATCTCATGTGCGGCCTGCCGGGTTCCGGCAAGTCCACCTACGTCAACCGCCACCTTGTCCCCAAAGGCGTGCAGGTCGTTTGCCCGGACGATCTGCGCCTCACCTACGGCCACGCCTTTTACGGCCCGCTTGAACCCCTCATCCACGCACAGGCCGCCCAGATCGTCCGCGCCCTCATGCACCGGGGCCTCGACATCGTGGTGGACGAATGCCATGTCCGCATCGAACACCTGCGCAAGTGGAACGGCCTGATCAAGGCGTTCGGCTATGATGCCAAGCTCATCCGCATTGTGGCCCCCGTCGAGGAATGCAAAGCCAGACGCGCCGCAGGGGAGCCCGGATTCCCGCTTGAAGTCATCGACCGCATGAATGCCGCCCTGCTCGAAAACTGGATGCTCATCAAGGCCGCCTACCGGGATCATATGCTCACGATCATCCCCGACGCTGCGGACGGAGGCGGGGAAGCATGATCGCCTACTCCCAATCCTACGACCCTGAGTTCTGCCGACTCATCGAAAGGCTCTTCGAGAAATACCCCGAAGAGCTTTTTCGCATCGAAGGCATCCATCCCGACCAGCTCGATCTGCATCGGGTGAGCCGGGAGTTCTTCAAGAGGCGGCCCGTTGAAACCGCCACCGCCGATCACTCCATCGACGGCAACGCCAACGTCAGCGGCAAGGACGTCATCACCTTCAACTATGAGGTGCCCAAGGCCCTCATGAAGATGAACTCCCTGTACAACCTGTGGAATGCCCTGCGGGAAAAGGAGGGGCAGGAAAGGGCCGACGCCTGCATCGAAACCGAGATCATGGGCCTCATCTACATCAACGACGCCTACGACATCGGACGCCCGTACTGCTTCAACTACTCCACCTACGACATCGCGCTGGAAGGGCTGCCGATGGGCGGGAGGCTGGAAGTCGATCCCCCCAAGACGCTCTTCGCCTTTCTGCGGCAGGTGGAGCAGTTCACGGTCTACGCGGCGAACTCCACCCTTGGAGCCACGGGGCTGGCCGACCTGCTCATCGTCGCCAGCCGCTATGTGGACAAAATCTTCGAGAACGACGGCATGGACGGGCACATCCGGGCAGCCGGGCATGATCCTCTGGGCGATCTGCGGACGGAAGACGTCTGGAGGTATGTGCATGAATCCCTGACCAGCCTCATCTACACCCTGAATTGGGAGTTTCGGGGCAACCAGTCCCCGTTCACCAACGTCAGCGTGTACGACCGCCACTTCCTCGGACAGCTCGTGCCGACCTACGTCATCGAGGGCAAGGCCCCGCACATGGGCACCATCGAACAGGTGCAGGACATTTTCCTTGCGGCGTACAACGAAACCCTCTCCCGCACGCCCATCACCTTCCCGGTCGTCACGGCCTGCTTCTCCGTGGGGCAGGGAGGCGACGACACACGGGAGATCAAGGATCAATGGTTCCTTGAAAAGATCGCCAAAGCCAACCTGAAATACGGCTTCATCAACATCTACTGCGGGGAATCCTCGACCCTCAGTTCATGCTGCCGTTTGCGCTCCTCCGTCTCCGATCTCGGCTACGCCAATTCCTTCGGGGCGGGCAGCACCAAGATCGGCAGCCTCGGCGTGGTGACGCTCAACCTTCCGAAGCTCGCGGGCGCAAGCAGGGATCTTGAAGAGTTCCTTTGCTTCATCGCCCCTGTCGTCCGGGAGGCGGCCGCCATCAACGCCGCCAAACGCGGCTTCATCAAAGACCGCATCGCCCGCGGCTCCCTGCCGCTGTACACGATGGGCTTCATGGATCTTTCCCGCCAGTACAGCACATGCGGCTTTACGGGGCTGTACGAGGCGCTCGCCATGTTGGGCCACGACATGCGGACGGATGAAGGGCTTGAGGCCGCCGAGCGCGTCCTTGCCGCGATCAATGCGGAAAATGCGAAGATGTCCAAGAAGTACGGCGCTCCGCACAACATGGAGCAGGTGCCGGGGGAAAGTTCCGCCGTGAAGCTGGCCCGGAAGGACGCCCTGCTCGGCTATGAGCTTCATGAGGGCGAGGCCCCCGCCCTCTACTCCAACCAGTTCCTCCCCCTGTGGGCGGAAGGCGCGGACGTGCTCGACCGCATCCGGGTGCAGGGCGCGCTTGATTCCCTGTGTACCGGAGGGGCCGTCTGCCATCTGAACATCGGCTCGGAAATCACGGACGCCGAAGTGATGAAGGCCCTGATCGTCCATGCCGCCGAAAGCGGCGTCGTGTACTTCGCGGTGAATTACCAAATCAACCGCTGCGCGGATGGGCACATGACCGTGGGCCACAATGCCGAAACCTGCCCCATCTGCAAGAAACCCATCACGGATGCCTACACCCGCGTCGTGGGCTTCCTCACCAACACCAAACACTGGAACAAAACCCGGCGCGAACACGATTGGCCGGAAAGGAAATTCGCCCATGCATGAGTTCTTGTTTTACGCCCTGTCCACTTTCGTCGGGTTCACCGCAGCCTTCGTCCTGCTCTACTTCTTCGCGGAGTGGCGGGAGAAGCGCCAACAGGAAAAGTACAAAACGGGCATCTGGGGAAAGTAGGGGGAAACGCTATGGAAACACTCGCCTACATCATCTTCGTCCTCATCTGGTGCGGCAACCTCGCCTTCCTCGCCTTCGGCATCCTCGCCTGCATCGCCATCGTCGGGGCTGCCAAAACACTCAGGCGGCGCATCAATGAGGGGGCGTTGGATGAGGAAATCCGCACGGCCATAGACGAACACATCCGCAAAGAAACGGAAAAGGGACGGAACCATGCTGACCATCATCGGCTCGCAATTCAACCCGACGCATAACGCCTTTGAAATCTACGTCTCCGGGTGCAAGCGCCGTTGCCCCGGCTGCCACAACCCCGAAGCGCAGGCGTTCGGCAAGGGCAAGTCCGCCCGGCTGTGGATGAACGAGAACCGCTTCAAATTGAAGACCGGAACCTTCTCCCGGATCTGGATACTCGGCGGGGATCTCATGGATCAGCCCCACCACGAGGCATACGAGTTCGTCCGCGATCTGCGCCGCATCATGCCGAAAAGCATGGAGCTTTGGCTGTGGACGGGCCACGGGTTCGATGACGTCCCGCTCCGCATCCTCGGCGAGTTCGACGTGGTGAAGGCCGGGGCCTACCGCGAGGATCTGCCCGGCCATACCGTGGCCTACGGGGATGAAGAGGACGGCGGCCCCCACATGCTGGCCCTCGCCTCGAACAACCAACAGCTCCACTTTATCCGCAAAGGAGAAAAACATGCCTGACGTGCAAAACCTGAGCGCCGTCCCCGGCCTGTCCCGCGATCTGGTGGACGCGCTGGATCGCCTGTGGCCCGAACGCTGCCCCAACCCCATGCAGGCCGAACGGGAAATCTGGATGTACGCCGGGGCGCGGGATGTGGTGCGCAAGCTCCGAACCGTGCTGGAAAAACAGGAGAACGCCAACAATGCCCCATTCAGCGGCCCCGACCCTCGAAGGCTTGCTCGACTGTAGGTGCGACGTACCGGGCTGCAACCAGCTCCTCGACGCCCACCTTGCCGATCTCTACACGGCCCTGAAAGCCGGACGCCTCGACCGCTGCCTTTTCCACGACGCCCTCGACCTCCCCTTCGGCCTTTTCAAGAAGATCGTCCGCTCCAAGGATGTCTGGTGCTATGCCGGATGGTCAAAGGAGACGGGCACGCCGCTGGCCCTCGCCCTGCTCGACAGGTTTCAGGGCCGGACGGCGTACCTGCATTTCACGTTCTTCCGGGGCGAAGGGTTCGAGCGGCGGATCGAAATCGGCAGGGCGTTCATGGGCTTCATCTTCACGCACGGCAGCAACCTCGCCTGCCTGCTCGCCCTCACGCCCGTGAAGTTCCGGCACTCGTGGCGCTACGGGCTTGACCTCGGCTTTGAACGGCTCGGCGTCATCCCCGGAGCCTGCACCCTCGCGGACAGGCGGAACGGCACGCTGGCCTGCGCCGACGGCATGCTGCTCAAACTCGACAACCCCAACCTTTAACCCCAAAAGGAGGCTCTATGGGAGGAGTTTTTAGTGGGAATTCCAAACCCACCGTCACCAAGGCTCCCGTACCGACTGAACATCGGCGGCGGCAACATGGGAGGCGGCACCAGTGGCCTCAGCATCCCAAGATAACGCCCTCGACCCGAAGCGCCGCACACGCGGTCCCGTCGCCCCGCATCTTCATGGGGATAAGCTCCTGCCGCCGGAAGAAATCGACAAAATGATCGCTACGGCAGCAAAGGAAGAAGCGCCGCTGGCGGGATTCCAAAGCGGTACCAATCTTGACAGGATCATCTTTGAAACGCCGGAAGGCTCCCACGTCTTGGGGCAACTCTCCAAGGCGCAGGCCCAAAACATGCTGCGGGCCAAAGGCGCTCAGACGCATGAGCAGATCCTAGAGAAATGCCTCGACGATCTCGACGGGGTAGGCTTGAACTACCGAGATCAGATGCGCCGGGGAAAGGCCGCCCTGAAAAACATGCGGGAGGCTCTTCAAGTCGCTTCGGAAACGCGAGCCGCCGTCTATAACCTCACCGACCTCTCCATTGCCTATGCAAAACGCATCGTTATGGGGACTGCCACGCCTCTGGATCGAGCACGGTATCTCCTGCTTTCCAAAAACCTGCAAGAGTTCCTTGTCCTTAACGCCGATATGGGCACAACGGCGGGCCGCCTGCTCGAATCGCGCAAACTCGTCATTGACGGGGAAAAGGCTCTGAAAATGGCGGGAACGCCCGATGCCGACGCACGCGCCAAGAACTGGTTCCAGACCGCCGATCTCACGGATGCCAATGCCCTTGATTACCTTCGGAAGGCGGGCATGAGCGATGAACAGATCATCGACGCGGCCCGCGCCCAACTCGCCTGCGGAAGCCGGGCCGGGGAAGTCCAACTCCTCAAGCAGATAAAACCGGGATTCTCGCTCTTCGACACCGCGCTGGAGATGCGGGTGAACGGTATGCTCAGCGGCCCGATCACGCCGACAGTCAACGCAGCTTCTTCCGGCTTCAACCTGCTTCTGAAACCGGGGGAAAAGATGATCAGCGGGATAATCGAAGGCGTCAGGAGCGGCGATTGGGATGTAGCCAAGAAAGCGGCCCGCATCTATCAGGGATATGCTTCCTTTACCGTGGATGCGTTCCGCATGGCGGGAAAAGCGTTCAAGCTCGGCGACGGCATTCTGGACGTTTCCGGCTCC
>URTO01000071.1 GCA_900550745.1 uncultured Desulfovibrio sp.
TCGAATAGATATATCTCTTTCCGGCTTCCCAGCTTATCTGGGGAATGGAATAGGTATAGGTTGCCCCGTCGATGACGTCGCCTTCGTGCAGGGTGCGGCTGAAAATCAGGATGAGGCCCGACAGGAAGTTGTTGACGATGGTTTGCATGCCGAAGCCGATGCCGACGGAGAGGCCCCCGGCGATGACCGCGAGGTTTTCCAGTCCGAACCCAAGGGCCTTCAGGGTAAAGAGGGCGAAGAGCGTCCACAGCCCGTAGGTGATGCCCGTCTGCATGGGCGGGATCAGGGTTTTGTCGATTTTGTATGACTGCGAGGCCACGCGGTTCAGGAACGAGCGGGAGGCTGTGATGGCCGCCCTCGTAATGTAGAACACGCTGACGATGAGGATAAGATGAACCATGTTGAACGAGGCGGAGCCGACCTGCACGCCGGTGCCGAGGTAATGCAGCAGGAGCAGCGCCCCGCCGGGCATGGCGATGACCCAGAGCACCATGCCGCACAAGATGAGCAGCAGCACGATGGGCGCGATGAAGGCCGCGACGAGGCCAGCGAGCACGCTGCGCTGGGCGTGCTGCTCACCGTCCTGCACGTCCGAGGAACGGTTGAGGATCTGGAGCAGGCCGATGATGAACTGGGTGTTGATGGCGAGGCAGTCGACGAGGATGAGCACGAGGATCGCCATGCGCGGCCAGCCGATGGCGGCGATGGCCATGCTGAGCCAGACGGTCAGCCTGTGGACGTGCAGCAGGTTGTTTTCGATGCCGGGAAGCTCACCCGCATGCAGCTCCTTGAGGATGTACAGCGAAAGCAGGCCCACCGCAATCCAGCCTAAGGAGAGGATGCCGCCGGGCAGGTTGGGATAGCTGAGCAGGATACCGAGGCTTGAGGCGAGGTACATGGGCCAGAGCGGTGTGGGGCCCATCTTTTTGCCGAGGATGAAGCAGCGCATGCCCCATGCGAGGGTCATCTCGCCGCCGATGACGAGGATGCTGCCGAGTACGAGCAGCCCACGGAAGAGTTCGCCTTGGCTTCCGAAGGAGGCCCCGACCAGGGCGAGGCCGGAGAACTGCCACAGAAGGCTGCGCAGGATGCCGGATCGGGCGGCCGTGGGCATGGTGCCGTTCTTTTCGGCACGGACCATGCGGCGGTTGACGAAGAAGACGGCGACGCAGCCCAGGAGCAGCACATTGAGGAAACGCAGCCCCACGCCCTTCCATGCGGAAGGGTTGCGCGGGATTTCAATGCTCATGCGCAGGTTCATGTTCTGGAGCGTCTTTTCCCACTGTTCGGTGATCCCCTCCCATGCCACAGGATCGAAGAAGCGGCTCGGGACTGAAAAATAATAGGTCTGCCACAGGCTCGGCAGGTAGCCGGTCACGCTTGTGTGCATCTTCTCTATTTTGTTGAGCAGATCCGTGGCTGAGGAAAGTTCGAGCGTCAGCCGCTGATCCATTTTGCTGAGCTTGTTCCCAATGCGGTTGATGTTTTTCCACGTCTGCTGCTGATCGGGGTTCAGCTTTTCCTTGCTGCCCTTTTCCGGGAGGGGCGGGAGGCTCCTTTTCATCTGTTCCAGTGCGGCGATCTTGTCCTTGACCACGTTTTGCGCGGTCAGGACGGGCTGCATCTGCTGGCGCAGGCCCGATGCCTGCAATACGCCGCGCTGATCGATGGACTCCAGCATGATGGGATCGAGCTTGTGCGTCCCGGCCAGCGAGAACAGGCGCTGGGCGGCTTCCTCCATGCCGGGAAGGCTCTTGCGGAGCGGATTGATGATCGCCTTGAGGCTCCCGGCCAAGCCGTCGATCTCGATTTCCATCGCGTTCAGCTCGTCCAGGTTCTGCTTGAACGCCTCTTCCCACACGGCGTCGTCGGAGGCGGTGGACTCGCTTTTCTGCTGGGCGGCTTCGGCCTCCGCCTGAAGCTTGGCTGCCGCGGCCTCAGCCTCCTGACGCGCCCTTTCTTCGGCCTCCTGCTTGGCCTTGGCCTCCTCTTCGGCCTTGGCTTTGGCTTCGGCCTCAAGGCGGGCCTTTTCCTCGGCTTCCTGTTTGGCCTTCTCTTCAGCTTCGAGTTTGGCTTTTTCCTTGTCCGTCAGGGAGTCTTTGCCGGCGGCCTTGCCTGAGGGCGCGTCAGCCGTTTTCTGGCCGGACGCGGCAGGGGCGTCCTTGTCGGAAGCGGCGAGCAGGGGCTGCGCGGAAAGGCTTGCGCACAGCAGCCCGGCCATCATGAACAGGGCGAAGCGCCCGAACGTGGATCGTGTGAAAAAACGCTGTAGGGACATGGTCTTCTATCCTTTATCAACTCGAAAAGATGTTCCCGTTCATACGGCAAAGCGTCAGGCCATGCAAGGCCGTTTGCCTGCGGAACGGGGGATGGGGCGGTTCGTGCCGTAGGCGGGCCATCAGGAAGGAATGCCGTGTGAGCGCGCTGCCGCCTCGCTGGGCAAGGAAATATAAGGAAAGGGGCATTGGGGAGGTGTTTTGATGAAAAAAAACGAATATTACAATTTTGTAAAAATAGAACAAAAATCGAATGAATGAATTGATACCTAAAAATAAGTATGTTATTGGCTCATTGAATCGTCAAACAGGATATGTATTTTTCTTTTGACATTTGAAATAACAATTTTGTATAACACGTGTGTCGCCGGGCCGGAAGCGGCCCGCCAAGGGCCTTTTTGTATTGCTGCGGGCGGTTGCCGCCCGTACGGGAAACGCGGGATGGCGCGCCGTCACGAGCCCCGCCGCGCGTGGCGGGCAATCCGTATGAGGATGGAGGAAGCTATGTGCAGAATCGGAGCGATCAAAAGCAAGGTGCCGGTCGAACCGGCAAAAGCGTTGTATTTGATGCTTCCCCAACAGGAAGGGCATGACAATTCGGGTTATGCCATGGTGATGCAGGATCTGTACGGCGTGTTCGAGGGTCATAAGGACAAGCCGCTGCTGTCGCTGGCCTGCACGCCGCGCGGCGTCAGGATGGTCGATGCGTATATGGCGGAGCAGGGGTTCGAGCAGGTGTTGGAGTGGCTTCCGGACGTGGATCGGCGGCCCGGCCTCGATATCAAGGCCATGCCCTGTTATGTGTTCCGTAACTACGAGTATCCCGAAGCCTACAGGGGACGCCCGCAGGCCGAGCGTGAGGAACTCCTGCTCGACACGCGGCTTGCCCTGCGCCGGATGCTGGAAAAGGACGGGCAGGGGTTCGTCTATTCCTTCTGGCCCGACGTGCTGACCTTGAAGGAAATCGGCGATCCCCGCGACATCGCCGCCTATTTCCGGCTGTGGGACGGGGACGGCCCCCTGCGGGCGAAGAGCATCGTGACCCAGTGCCGCCAGAACACGAACTACGACATCGTCCGGTATGCGGCGCATCCGTTCTTCCTTCAGGGCTATACCCTGTGCGCCAACGGGGAAAACACGTTCTATACGAAGAACACGGAGTACCAGAAGTCGTTGCACCGGGGATACGTCGGGTTCGAGTCGGACTCGCAGAATTTTCTCTACACCCTGCATTACGTACTGCGCGAACTGAAGTGGCCCCTCAAGTATTTCAAGCACGTCATTACGCCGCTGCCCTTTGCGGAAGCGGAACGGCGCGGCGACCGCAAGGTGCTGAGCCTCATCCGCGAATCCCTCGCCCATCTCGAAATCAACGGCCCCAACACGATCATCGCCGTGCTCCCTGACGGAAGCATGATGACGTGCTGCGACTCCAAAAAGCTGCGCCCTGTGGTTGTGGGCGGCGACGGGACGACCATGGCGATTTCCTCCGAAGTCTGCGGGCTGAATGCGGTGCTGCCCGATCGGGATGCCTCGCGGGACATCTATCCCCACGAGCGGGAAGTCGTGCTCATCAATAACGATTTGGCGGTGCAAAGATGGAATCAGTGACCACGCAGGACATTGGCGTCAACGATTTGAGGTGGATCATCGACTATCGGCCTGAGCGCTGCACCATGTGCGGCAGCTGCGTGGCGGGGTGCACCTTGAACGCGCTTGAGGTCGCGGTCATGAGGCAGGATCTGACGGTCTCCCGTGCGAGCCGGCCGGAACCGGTTCGGGAGCACCTGGCCCGTCCCGTCATCCGGCAGAAGGCGAGCCTTGGCGAATCGTGCGTCGGCTGCGGCATGTGTGAAAAAGTGTGCCCCAATCAGGCCATCCGCCCCGTCCGCAACCCTGACAGTAGATATGCGCTGCTGGCCCGGACGGACGGCCCCACCAAGCGCGGCGGGCGGACCAATCTGAACGCGCAGCGCACCCTTGATCACATCGTCGTGGGCCGCATCAGCCAGATGACCGACCCGGCGCTGGATTCCGAGCGGCATACCTTTGACATTCTGGCCCCGTTCGGGCGTGTGCTCCTGCCCGGAGAGCTTCCTTTGCGCGCCGAGGGCGGCGAACTCAGGCTTGAGGGGAAAACGCCCCCGTTGCACTGGATTTATCCGGTCATTTTCAGCGATATGTCCATCGGCGCGCTGTCCACGCGGGCGTGGGAGGCCATTGCGCTGGCTACGGCCTACCTCAACGAGCAATGCGGCCTTCCCGTGCGCATGAGTTCGGGCGAGGGCGGTATGCCCGTCAAGCTGTTGGAATCCGAGCGGCTCAAGTACATGATCCTGCAAATCGCTTCCGGGCATTTCGGCTGGAACCGCATCATCAAGGCCATGCCCCGCATGAAGGCGGACCCGGCGGGCATCCTGATCAAGATAGGGCAGGGCGCCAAGCCCGGCGACGGCGGCCTGCTCCCCGCCGCCAAGGTGGCCCCGCACATTCAGGCCATCCGCGGCGTCCCAAAGGCGACCCTGCATTCGCCGCCGAACCATCAGGGGCTTTATTCCATCGAAGAATCGGTCCAGAAGATGCACTTGTCCCTGAACGCTGCCTTCGGGTTCCGCGTTCCCGTGGCCATCAAGTGCGCGGCCTCGGCAACGTCCGTATCGGTCTACAACAACCTGCTCCGCGATCCGTACAAAATCTGCGGCGGGTTCTTTATCGACGGCATTCAGGGCGGCACCGGCGCGGCGAATGAGGTTTCGCTCGATCATACGGGGCATCCGGTGGTTTCCAAGTTGCGCGACTGCTACCTCGCCGCCGTGCGGCAGGGATTGCAGGGGCAGATCCCGTTGTGGGCGGGCGGCGGCATCGGCATGACCGGGACGGCGGCGGCCGACGCCTTCAAGATGATCTGCCTCGGCGCGAACGGCGTGTTCCTCGGCAAGATCCTCATTCAGCTTCTGGGATGCGTGGGCAATGAGCAGGGCCGCTGCAACGCCTGCTCCACGGGCAGATGCCCCACCGGCATCTGTACGCAGGATCCGCGCCTCGTCCATCGGCTGGACGTCGATCGCGGCGCTCAAAATATTGTAGATTATATGCTGGCGTTGGACGGCGAACTGCGCAAACTGATGGCTCCCATCGGCAACAGTTCGCTGCCGGTGGGCCGTTCCGACGCTCTTGTGACGACGGACAGGGCCGTGGCCGACAAGCTCGGCATCCAATACGTGTGCTAGGAGGGCGCGACATGTTGACAATCAAGACATTACAGGGGACGCACCGCATGTCGACCCAGGACTTGCTTCTCGCCATTGAGGAAGCGGTCGGCAACGGCGAGACATCGTTTGAAATCGAAGCGTCGGGCCAGCACGACATCGGCGGCCCGCTGTGGAACAGGGAAGGCAAGGCCCTGCGGTTCCATGTGACCAACCCCGGCCAGCGCGTCGGTTCCATGTGCCTCGACAATACGGAAATCCTTGTGGACGGCCCCGCGCCCGCCGATGTGGGCTGGCTCAACGCGGGAGGCCGCATTGTCGTGCGCGGGGATGCGGGCGACACCGCCGGGCACTGCGCGGCGGCGGGCGTCATCCATATCGGCGGCAGGGCGGGGGCCCGATCCGGTTCGCTCATGAAGCACGATCCCCTTTATGAGCCGCCGGAACTGTGGGTGCTCAAGAATGTGGGCAGTTTTTCCTTCGAGTTCATGGGCGGGGGCAAGGCCGTGGTCTGCGGTTATGATTGCGAAGGGCTTCCTTCCGTCCTTGGCGAACGTCCCTGCGTGGGCATGGTCGGCGGCATAGTGTATGTGCGCGGCGCACTTTCCGAGGACGTTGCGGACGAGCTCGCCGTATCCGGGCTGGAACCGGATGATGTCGCCTACCTTGAGGCCGGGATGGAAACATTTTTGTCCGCCGTGGGCAGGCCGGAACTGTACGCCGTCCTCAGCGATTGGAGCGAGTGGCGGAAGATTCATCCCCTCACCTTGGGTGGACATTCCCCTAGGCCCGATCCCATGCCGATGAAAGTGTTCCGGGCCAAGGAGTGGATACAGGGCGGCATCTTCAGCGACGTATGCCGTGATGATTTCGCCGTGAACGCCACCGTAGCGCGCGGCCTGTACCGCCAGCGCGTCCCCTCGTGGGACAACGCCGCCTGTGCCGCGCCCTGTGAGTTCCGTTGCCCGGCCTCCATTCCTACACAGCGACGGTACAACCTGCTGCGCGCGGGCAAGGTGGAGGAAGCCTACAAGCTGGTGCTCGACTATACGCCGTTCCCCGGTTCGGTATGTGGCGGCGTGTGTCCCAACCCGTGCATGGAGGGGTGCACACGCGGCGGCATCGACGAAGCCGTCCAAATCGGGGCGCTCGGGCGCTGTTCCATTGATGTGGCCTTGCCCCGCCCCACTGGGCGTACCGGCAAAAAAGTCGCCGTGATCGGCGGCGGGGTCGCGGGCTTGAGCGCCGCATGGCGGCTTGCCCGGAAAGGGCATGAGGTCACCGTCTACGAAGCCGACGACCGCATGGGCGGCAAGCTGGAGCAGGTCATCCCCCGCGCCCGCCTTCCGCACGAGGTTTTGGAAAAGGAACTGAAGCGCATTGAGGACATGGGCGTGCGTTTCGTGACCGGCAGCCGGGTTGACGCGGACGGGTTCCAACGGCTCCGGCGGGAAAGCGATGCGGTGATCGTCGCCACCGGAGGGCATATCCCCCGCGTGTTCCCGTGGCCCGGCCACGAGAAGATTGTGGCGGGCATCGATTTCCTCAAGGCCATCAACAAGGGCGGGAACCCTCGTGTCGGCCGGAATGTCATCGTCATCGGCTGCGGCAACGCGGGCATGGATGCCGCAGCCGGGGCCTATGCGATGGGCGCGGAAAGCGTGACCTGCATCGACGTGCAGAAACCGGCGGCCTTTGCCCATGAAATCGCGCACATCGAAGCGCTGGGCGGCAAGCTGCTCTGGCCGGTGATGACCAAGGAAATAACCGATGACGGGCTCATCACGGCGGACGGGACGCTCATCCCCGGCGACATGGTCATCATCACCATCGGCGAATCCCCGGATTTGGGCTACCTGCCTGAAGGCGTGCGGAAATTCCGCGACTGGGTCATTCCTGGGGCGGACATGAGCCTTCTTGAAAACGTGTTCGCGGCGGGCGACGTGATCAAACCCGGATTGCTGGCGGACGCCATCGGAACGGGAATCAAGGCGGCTGAGGCCGTTGACGCCTCGCTTCGCGGTGTAACCTATGCACCCGTCGAGAAGAAGCCGATACCCTCAGGGCAATTGAGCACAGCGTATTTCGCCCGTTGCCCTCATGGCGATCTGCCTGCCGCGAACCGGGATTTTGACTGCTGTGTCAGTTGCGGAACCTGCCGGGATTGCAGAATGTGCTTGGAGTCCTGCCCGGAGGGGGCCATCAGCCGGGAAACGCTGGCTGGCGGCGCGTATCGGTATGTTTCCGATCCCGATCGGTGCATCGGATGCGGCATCTGCTCCGGCGTCTGTCCCTGCGGCATTTGGACGATGCATCCCAATGTTCCGCTGGAGTAGGAAAGACGCACGGAAAATTGGGGAGGGAGGAACTTTTTGAATAGGCTGTGTCATAGGAAATGGTCGATGCTTTATTTCTCAAAAATTCCAAGGGAATAACCAATAAAATCCCCAACTGTGGAGTCCGCCAACGGAAAAATGAGAGAAAAAGTCTCTATTTTGACCATACTGTGGAGATGAAACAACCATAGCCTATGACAAGGCCTCTGAATACAGTTTCTCCTTCCCTAAAAAACGCGTCCATGAAAAAGGAGTTGCCCCGATAATAAATGTCGGGGCTTCTATTGGCTCTACAATGACTACAATGG
>URTO01000072.1 GCA_900550745.1 uncultured Desulfovibrio sp.
CTGCATAATATATTGAAACTATTTGACTATTTTCAAACCGTGGAAAAATTTTTTTCAATAATTTCAAATAATTATATGTAAAATGACGACACAATCTAGGACATGGCCAAAAACATCCGCGGCGCCGAGGCCGAATTTATCCTTTATGGGGCTCCCCGCCAGCGTGGAAAAACAAGGCGACAAAAAAACCGGGAATGACCAGCATTCCCGGTTTCCGCAACTGCCCCGGCGGAGGAGCGCAAGGGCGAGGTGAACCGCAACATGACATCATGGGCCGTTTTCGCGTTCGGATGGCGGATGCCGGCGGACGCAAAATCTGGGAAAAACAGCCCTGGGAAGGCCCCTCATGCATATTCTCAGAGGTTCACGAGGGAAGGCGGGGGGAAGCCCGCGGAGGAGCCCCTCCCCAAGCGCATCAGTTATTCACCTTTCACGACCTCAATCTTGCGGGCGGCGGGCTTTTCGGGTTCCTTGCGGGGGATCTCGATGCTCAGCACGCCATCCTTGTGGGTCGCGGTGATCTTGTCGGTTTCGACGTCTTCCGGTAGGGAGAGCACGCGGCGGAACGAGCCGTATGAACGCTCCATCCGGTAATAGCCCTTCTTTTCGTCCTTATCCTCGGTTTCGTTTTTCTTTTCGCCCTCGACAATCAGCATGTTGTCGCGGACTTCGATATTGACCTGATCCTGCGGCACGCCGGGGAGCTCAACCGTGGCCTTGTACGCCGTATCGGTCACGGACAAATCCATATGGGGGATCAGCATATCGGGGGCATTGTCGGCAGCCCGCGGGGCCATGCCGGAGAACGCCCTCCACGGCGAGAAGAACCCGCCGAAAAAGTCGCCAAAAAGCCTGTCGATTTCATTGTGGAGCTGATCCACCGGGGTATAGCCCTGAGGGGCGGGGGCGGCTGTACGGTGGGCAGGAGCGGAAGCAGCGCCGTGATGACCGCAGCACGAACCATGATTACGAGTAGTTTCCATAACAACAACCTCCTGTGGATAACTTTTGTAACCAAGAGATAATGCTGTATTCACTCGTGTCAATTCCTGTGTATAAAAATAATTCCAATTCTGGAAAACGCTCCACGCCCGCATCCGTGGAGGATTGACAGGATGGGGGCGCCCGCCTACACTCCTGCCGTTCTCAGGGCGGGGTGAAAGTCCCCACCGGCGGTATTCCCCAGATTCGGGGAGAGCCCGCGAGCGCCCTCCATGTGGAGCGGTCAGCAGATCCGGTGAGAAGCCGGAGCCGACGGTAACAGTCCGGATGAAAGAGAAATGGACAGCCGGCGCATCCGTGCGCCGCGAGAGCCTCAACATGCACAGCTCCCGGGCTGCGGCGTTCCGCCGCGGCGCTCCTGTCTGTCGCCCTGATGCTGCACATCCAACGCATTGGAGAGCATCATGAGCCAGCATCAGTTCACCACCACCCCCAATGAACGCGTGGAAGCCGCCGTCGCCGCCGTCCGCAAAGGCCGGGGCGTCCTTGTCGTGGACGATGAGGATCGCGAAAATGAAGGCGACGTCATCTTCCCCGCCGTCTCCATCACCAACGAGCAGATGGCCCTGCTTATCCGCGAATGCAGCGGCATCGTCTGCCTCTGCCTGCCGGAAGACAAGGTTCGCCAGCTCGAACTGCCTCAAATGGTGGCAAACAACACCTGCAGGAACCGCACGGCCTTCACCATTTCCATTGAGGCCGCCGAAGGCGTCACCACCGGCGTTTCCGCCGCCGACCGCGTGAAGACCATCCGTACCGCCATCGCCGACGGTGCCGTCCCCGGCGACCTGAACCACCCCGGACACGTGTTCCCCCTGTGCGCGAGATCCGGCGGCGTGCGCGAGCGCGCCGGGCACACCGAGGCCAGCGTGGATCTTATGCGCCTTGCGGGGCTGCCGCCCTACGGCGTCTTGTGCGAACTCACCAACCCCGACGGCACGATGGCCCGGCTCCCCGAAATCATGGCCTTCTCCCAACTGCACGATATGCCCGTCCTTCAGGTACGGGACTTGATCGAGTACATGGAACGCTAACCGAGGAAACCTCACCATGAACAACGCCATTCCGTTCCGCGCCGTGCTGGGCGTGCTGAACCGGCTCGAATCCGAGGCCGCCGGGGGCGCTCCCGTCTGCGCCGCCGTCGTCAACCGCACGGGCAAGCTCGCCGCCTTCCTCAGTCTGGACGGCACCCCCGAACGCGCCGAAGCCATCGCCCGAAGCAAGGCATACACCGCTATGCGCATGGAATCGACCACGCAGGCATTCCACGACCGCCTCATCCGGGAAAACCTCTCCATCGCGGACTTCTGCGATCCGGGCTTCTCCGCGCTGCCCGGAGGCGTGCCCGTATTCGACGAAACCGGGCGCTGCATCGGCGGCGTCGGCATCAGCGGCAGGAAACCGCAGGAAGACGCCGAGCTCGCCGAACGCCTGGCCCGGCAGCTCATGGGAAAGGAATAGGGCGGCAAACACAGGGGCGGCGGGCCAAAAGGCAAGCCGTCCTTGCCGCTTCAATCCGTACTGACGGCAGCCTCGCCGCAACGGGCCGGGAAAACGTTTCCGGCCCGTTTCCCGTATCCCCGCAGCCCATCTTTTCGCGCGGACAAGGGCCGCTGTCCGCCTTCTTGCCGCTGAAACGGCAGGGCATGCATCTTTCCATGCGGCCAAGAACCACTGGGAAGAAATGGCGGCGGGGAAAAGGACATGCCTGACAGCCCCAAGGGACGCCCATTCTTGGGAACGGCCTGCCGTCCGGCAGCATTTTCCCCGGCTTGTGCGGAAGACGGCCTGATCCGTCTTACGCGCTTGGGCCTGGGCGGATTTTCCCCGGCTTGTACGGAAGGCTGCGCCGTAGGAAACGGTTGATGCTTTATTTCTTGAAACCCCAGGGGAATAACCGGCAAAAGGCCCCGGGCACGGAGTCCATCGGCGGAAAATATGGAGAAACTCCCTGTACTTTCACCGTACGGTGAAGGGAAAACAACCGCATGCTATGACGGAACCATACGGAAAAGAATAAAGGTTCCTTGGCTGAGAACGCTGATAATCCCCTCTTGACCACTCTACGGGTCGATGTCATTCAGAGAAATATACCATTGCGTTATTCTTTCCCGTAATGGCGGCGGGCGGCTGCGGCCGCCCATGTGAACGGACTGCAGCGCTCCGGGGCAAAGCCGCCGGAGAAGGGAGGCCCGGAAGGAAAACGCCCGCTGTGCGGCGGGCCCTTTCTCCGAGCCTTTCTGCGATATAAGGAGATCAAGATGAATACCCACGGCTTTAGCCTCGTGCGCGAGGAAAGGCTTTCCGAAGTTTCCGGCACCGTCAAACTGTGGCGGCACGACGCCACCGGCGCGGAGCTGCTCTCCATAACCAACAGCGACGAGAACAAGTGCTTCGGCGCGACGTTCCGCACCCCTCCGAAAGACTCCACCGGCGTAGCCCACATCCTCGAACACTCCGTGCTCTGCGGCTCGGAAAAATATCCGGTGAAGGAACCCTTCGTCGAACTGCTCAAGGGGTCGCTCCAGACTTTCCTCAACGCCTTCACCTTCCCGGACAAGACCTGCTACCCGGTCGCCAGCGCCAACCTTCAGGATTTCTACAACCTCGTCGACGTCTACCTTGACGCCGTATTCTTCCCCCGCATCGACGAGAACTGCTTCCAGCAGGAAGGCTGGCACATCGAAGCCGACAGCCCCGCCGGGCCGCTCCGCTACAAAGGCGTTGTCTTCAACGAAATGAAGGGCGTGTATTCCTCGCCGGATTCCGTGCTGGCGGAGCACTCCCAGCAGTCCCTGTTCCCGGACATGACCTACGGCCTCGACTCCGGCGGCAACCCCGAAGTCATCCCCCAGCTTACCTACAAGGCCTTCAAAGCGTTCCACGAGTCGCACTACCACCCGTCCAACACCCGCTTCTTCTTTTGGGGCGACGACCCCGAAGAACGGCGTTTCGCGCTGCTTGAGCCGTACCTGTCGCGCTTCACGGCCCGCGAGACCGATAGCGCCGTGCCGCTCCAGCCGCGCCTCGACGTGCCCCGCCAGCTTGAATTCCCCTATGCCTCCGGCGAAGACGGCGACAAGGGGCATGTGACCCTCAACTGGCTGACGTGCGAAACCGCCGACACGGGCGAGCTCCTCGTGCTGGAAATGCTGGAGCACATCCTCCTCGGCCTGCCCGGTTCGCCCCTGCGCAAGGCGCTGATCGAATCCGGCCTCGGAGAAGACCTCACCGGCGGCGGCCTTGAAACGGATCTGCGCCAGACGTTCTTCTCCGTGGGCCTGCGCTCCATCACGCCCGGCACCGCCGGGGACGTGGAAATGCTGGTCATGGAAACGCTGGCCGAGCTTGCGGAAAACGGCATTCCCGCCGCAGCCGTGGAAGCCGCCGTGAACAGCGTGGAATTCGACCTGCGCGAAAACAATTCGGGGCGGTTCCCGCGCGGCCTCGCCGCCATGATCCGCAGCCTCGCCACATGGCTGTACGACGGCGACCCCATCGCCCCGCTGGCGTGGGAAAAGCCCCTCGCCGCCCTCAAGGCCCGCCTCGCTTCCGGGGAAAAGGTCTTTGAAGGCGCCATCAGGCGCTGGTTCCTCGACAACGGGCACCGCTCCACGGTCATCCTGACCCCGGACTCCGGCCTTGCCGCCGAGCGCGAAGCCGCCGAAGCCGCCAAACTCCAGCGCATCTACGACGCCCTTTCCGATGAAGACCACAAGGAAATCGTGGCCCGCACCGAAGCCCTGCGCGCCAGCCAGCAGGCCCCGGACAGCCCCGAAGCCCTCGCCGCCATACCGAGCCTGACCCTTGCGGATCTGCCCCGCGAGAACGTGATCCTGCCCAAGGAAGAAGGCAGGGCGGGCGATCTGGCCATCCTCGCCCACGACATCGACACGTCCGGCATCCTGTATGCGGAAATCCTCTTCCCGCTGGACGCCGTGCCCGCCGAACTCCTGCCCCTCGTCCCGCTCATGGGCCGCAGCCTTACGGAAATGGGCACGTCCAGGCGCGATTTCGTGGAGCTCGGCACCCTGCTGGCCTCCAAGACCGGCGGCATGGACGCCGCGCCCCTCGTCGCCACCATGCGCGGCACCCGGATGCCCGTCGCCAAGCTCTGCCTCGGCGGCAAGGCCACGGCGGACAAGGCCGACGACCTGTTCTCGCTCATGGCCGAAGTCCTCACCGACACCAACTTCGACAACCCGCAGCGGTTCACCCAGATGGTGCTGGAGGAGCGCGCCCGCCTTGAGCAGTCGCTCATCCCCGCCGGGCACGGCACGGTCATCGCCCGCCTGCGCGCGGCCTACAGCCTTGCCGGGCGGATCAGCGAAGCCATCGGCGGCATCACGTACCTTGAAGCCATCCGGGCCCTGTCCGAGCGCGTGGTCAGCGACTGGGACAGCGTGCGCGCGGATCTCGAAATCCTGCGCGGCCTCATCCTGAACCGTCAGGGCGCCATCCTCAACCTCACCGCCGACGCGGGCACCCTCGCCGCCGCGCAGCCCTACGCCGCCGCGCTCGGCCGCGCCCTGCCCACGGCCTTCTCCGTGCCGCTGGAACGCGAACCGCTCAAGGCCGCGGCGAACGAAGCCCTCATCGTGCCCGCGCAGGTCAACTACGTCGGGAAGGGTTGCAACATCTATGATCTCGGCTATACGTGGCACGGTTCCGCGCACGTCATCACCCGGCATCTGCGCATGGGCTGGCTGTGGGATCAGGTCCGCGTGCAGGGCGGCGCGTACGGCGCGTTCTGCGCGCTCGATCGCATGAGCGGCTCACTGGCGCTGGTTTCCTACCGCGACCCCAATGTCGAAAAGACCCTCGCCACCTACGACGCGACCGCCGATTACCTGCGGAAGCTGGATCTTTCCGACCGCGACCTGACGCTTGCCATCGTGGGGGCCATCGGCGATCTTGATACCTATCTCCTGCCCGACGCACGGGGAGCCGCGTCGCTGTCCCGCCACCTGACGGACGACCGCGACGATCTGCGCCAGCAGATGCGCGAGGAGATGCTCGGCACGACCCGCCGCCACTTCACGGAATTCGCCGACGTCATGGCTGAAGCGGCCAAAGCCGGGACGGTATGCGTCCTCGGCGGCTCCGCAGCCGAAAACGCGGCAACGGAACATGGCTGGACGAAGAAAAAAGTCCTGTAACCGCCCATGACGCGGCCCGGAAAACAACATTTCCGGGCCGCGTCCGGCGATGCCCTCTGCAACACCGGCAAGCCTTCCGCCGGAGTCGTCGTATAGGAGAAGTCATGGAAACAAAAGGGACTGCCCCCGCCACTCCCGCCACAGAACGCCGTCAGCGCACGCCTCTCGCCGTCACCCGCGAACGGGTTCTCGGCATCGCGGAACGGATGTTCCGTCAAAGCGGCGTTCAGGCCGTAAGCGTCGACGCCATCGCACAGGCCGCAGGCATCAAAAAAATGACCCTTTACCGCTGTTTCCCTTCCAAGGAAGAACTGGTCTTGGCCTGTATGGATCAGTGGGAAGCCGCATTCCGGCGGATTTGGGATCAGGCGCAGGATCAATACCCCAATGAACCCGCCCGCCAGCTTCTGGCGTTTTTCCAGTCCATTCACGAGCTTGTCTCCCAGTCCGGATACAGCGGCAACGTGTTCATGCACCTGATGACCGATTATACCGACCCGGAACATCACATCTGCGTGCGCGTGCGCGAACAGCGGGCTTCCTTGCGGGCGGACGTGCGGAACCTGCTCGCCAAGGCGGAGGCCCCCGACCCCGACCAGCTCGCCGATACCTATTGCCTGCTGCTTGAAGGGCTTTTTACCACGGCCCGCACCTACGGGTTCGACAGCGGGCCTGTCCGCAGCGCCCCCGCCATTGCCGAAAAAATGCTCCGCCAAGGCTGCGGCTCCCGCGCGTTCCCGCCAGAGCCGCGCAGGTTCCGCCGCTGGTAGGGCGTTTCACAAGAAAAGGCGTTCCCTGCAAAAAACGGTTTCGCATCGAAGGTGCCCGATGCGAAACCGTTTTCTTGCGGGTATGCCCCTGTAAAGGCAAGGCCCCTGTCAGGGCATTAGTTGCTTCATCACCACTGCATACTGAAAATACAGCCTTTTATCCTGTTTTTCCCTTAACGGAATCCATGACTAAGGCATTTTGTTGGTTATGCTTGGAACTCCAAGGAGAGAGGCATCAGCCATTTTCTATGGCACAGCCAAGGTAAAAAACTAAGGCTCTGTTATAGGTTGTGGTTGTTTCATCTCCACAGTGAGGTAAAAATGCAGCCTTTTTGTCCGGTTTTCCCCTTGGCGGGATCCACGATTAAGGCATTTTGCATGTTATCCCTTTAGATCTTCAAAGAAAAAAGCATCAACCACTTTCTATAACACAGCCAAAACTAACGCTTCAAAAGCCCGCTTTTCATATTTGCTATATAGACGCCGAGCAGTATTATGAGCGTCCCATAACATTGCATAGCTGAAAAATCTTCATCGAGTACAATAACATCGGTTTCCCCTGTCTGATCATACACACCGCCATTTTCAATCCACTCTATCCATGTCTTCGTATCTTCGGGATGGCCCGCCATATCATTGTACAGACCAAATCCATAATTTTTTGCAGAACAGAATGGTCTGCGCATCAGGATCATCGCATTCGGAAATGCCTCCGGCCATACCTTCACATACTGCTCCCTTACTTCTTCCAACGGCAATCTGCGAATTCCTGCCCCATAATAAACATGCCATTCCCCCCAGTGACCAAGGCTGCCCAATTCTATATAACTGATCAACGAATCTGAACCCCAGCGTTCTCCCATAGCTTTTACCGCCTGTGTATGGCGTCTGATCATGGTCGTATTAGAATAATCCGGCGCAAATCCTTTTCCATAATCATTGTCGTACCAGTCTCCGTCTTTCCCTGTTTCCCGGTACAGCCAGTCTGGAATATCTGTATGACTCTCATCTCCAGGATCATCACAGATAAATCTTAATACCAGATGTTTTCCCTCTGATCTCCAACGAAAAAACTGATTTTCTTTTTCAATGGTGTCCCAGTCATATACCCCACATTCCGGTTCCAGCTATTTCCATGTTATATCTACATACAAAAGTGTGATGTCCTCTGATACATTTTCCCTT
>URTO01000073.1 GCA_900550745.1 uncultured Desulfovibrio sp.
GGGGTTTGGGGAAGGGAGGGGGAAGCTTTTCTCCAGAAAAGTTCCCCCTCCCTTCCCCAATTTCCCTAATGCCCGGTAATACTATATTTTTTCAGCTTGTACTGCATCAGGCTCTTGGATATGCCGAGCAATTCCGCGGCCTTGGCCTGTACGAAGTCGGCGCGGACGAGCGCGCGGCGGATAAGCGCGGCCTCAATGCGTTCGAGGGTATCGGCAAGATCAAGCTGCACCGGGAGCAGATCCACGGCGCTCTTGAACTGCGCTTCCTCGTCGCGGATCTCGGCGGGGAGATCCTCAAGGGTGATCACGTCTCCGGGCACGAGCACAAGGCAGCGTTCGACCACGTTCTGCAACTGCCGGATGTTGCCGGGCCACTCGTAGCCGGAAAGATGGTTCAGCGCTTCGGTGGAAAACGTCTTGGGCGGGATGCCGTTTTCCTTGGCGGCCTTTTCCGCGAAGTGCGCCACCAGCAGCGGGATGTCCTCGCGGCGTTCACGCAGGGGCGGGATCGGGATATGCACCACGTTGAGGCGGTAGTAGAGGTCTTCGCGGAACGTCCCCGCCTGCACCAGCGGCATGAGATCCTTGTTCGTCGCCGCGACGATGCGGATGTCGACCTCGATTTCCTCGCTGCCGCCCACGCGCTCGAAACGGCGTTCCTGAAGCACGCGGAGCAGCTTGACCTGCAATTCCGGGGTCAGCTCGCCCACTTCGTCGAGGAACAGCGTGCCCCCGCTGGCCTGCTCGAAGCGCCCCCGGCGCATGGCGACCGCGCCGGTGAAGGAGCCTTTTTCGTGCCCGAAAAGTTCGCTTTCAAGCACGCCGGGGTTCAGGGCCATGCAGTTTACGGAAACGAAAGGTTCCTGGCTGCGCGGCGAGGAAAAGTGGATGGCGCGCGCGACGAGCTCCTTGCCGGTGCCGGATTCGCCGGTGATAAGCACCGTGGCGCGGCTCGGCCCGGCACGATCCACAAGGGCGAGCATGTCGCGGATGGCCCGGCTGCGCCCGATGATCTGGTGCTTGCCGTAGCGCTCTTCAAGGCTTTCCCGCAACAGTTGGTATTGGCGGTGCGCGCGGGCCAGCTCGGCGGCGTTCTGGATGGAAAGCAGCAGTTCGTCGTTGGAAAAGGGCTTGGTGATGTAGTTGAACGCCCCGTAGCGCATGGCCTCTACAGCGCTTTCGATGGAGCCGAAGGCCGTCATGATGAGCACCGGGATATGGGGCCAGTTCTTTTTGACCCGTTCCAGCACTTCGCGCCCGGAGATGCGGGGCATCTTCATGTCCGTGATGACGATGTCCACTTCGGACTCTTCGAGAAAAGCCAGCGCCGTTTCCGGGTCATTCAGCGCGGTCACGGCGTATCCCGCTTCGGTCAGCAGCGTTTCCAGAACGAGCAGGTAGTTTTTCTCGTCGTCAATCAGCAGCAGATGCACCTTATCGTTCATGAGACTATCCTTATCTGTCTAGCGTGCCTGCGGAGAGGCGTCGCCTTCCCGCAAATCGTGTTCTTCCGAGGGGAGCGGATCGGTCAGCGTCACGGGTTCGCCGTCGGCGCCCGCATCCGTCCGTCCGCCTTTTTCGGGAGTGTCGCCTATATCCGGCTCGCTGGCAACCGGGAGCAGGATGGTGATCATGGCCCCGCCCCCTTCGGGGTTGGTCAGCAGCAGTTCCCCGTTGTGCGACGTGACGATGGTGTTCACGATGGGCAGGCCGAGGCCCGTGCCGTGATCCTTGGTGGTAAAGAAGGGATCAAGAAGCTTGTGCAGCAGGGCGGGCGGGAAACCGGGGCCGCTGTCGTGGAACGAGAGCTCGATCATGCCGTCGTCACGCCGTACGCCGCGGATGCGGATGATCCCGCTGCCTCCGATGGCCTGATACGCGTTGACCAAGATGTTGTAGACGGCCCGGTACAGCAGATCCTTGTCCCCAAGGACGAACAGGGAATCTTCCGTATCACGGATGCACTCCACGCCGAGGCGTTTCATTTCGCCGTTGAGGAAGCCGGTGGCCTGATTCAGCAACGCGTTGAGATCCACGCGATCCTGACGGGGCACGCGGGGGCGGGCATAGTCGAGGAAGTCGTTGACGATCTGGCTCAGGCGGCAGGACTCGTCGAAAATGGCTGTAAGGATACGTTGTGCGGGGCTGCTTTTTTCCTGTTCCGGCGTGCGCCGGATGAGGAACTCGGCGCTGGATCGGATGATGCCGAGCGGATTGCGGATCTCATGGGCGATGCTGGCGATGACGCGGCCCATGCTGGCGAGCTTTTCGTTTTGATGGAGTTCGGCCTCGAGCTTGCGGTTGCGGCTCATGCGCTCGGCAAGGGTGCGCTCCGCCTTGATGATGAAGAACTGGAGGATGGCGAACAGGATGGCGGACGATCCGAGGCATGTAGCGAGGATAAGCCACTGGAAGCGCACGACGCTGTCGTAATCGTCGGTGATGTCCTGCGTGATTTCCAACACGCCGGTCACAAGGGACTCCGGTTTGCCGGTGCTCTCGCTGATGCCGAGATCCACGGTCAGGGGGAACATGGTTCGCAGCGAGTAGCTGCCGTCCGGGATTTTGAGCATGAACATGGCGGAAAGCATGTTGACGCTGGAGAGCGTTTCAAAGAAGGGGATGCCCGAACTCATGACGCGCTCCATCGACGCGGGCGTGATGTCCGTCCGGCCCAGCTCCATCTGGTTGATGGAGTAGTTGACGACCCTGTCGGCCCCGTAGATGCGCAGGGATTCCAAATGCAGGCCGAGGATGGTGGACTGCACCACATCATCAAGCTGCTGGTACTGCATGCTCTGGCGCAGGGCGATGCGCCCGAAGGTGAGGAAGGTCGGCAGCGTGAACCGGCGGTAGATCTGCTGGTTCAGGTTGCTGGCCATGAGCATGGCGTATTGCTGCTGGCGGAGCAGCAGCGTGTTGCGTGCGGAATTGCCGATGAAGAAGGCCAGCGTCACGCTGGAAGCGAGGATGAGGATAAGGGATATCCACGAAAGGAACCGGGTCAGCCCAAACGGCAGCCCCTTGTCCACGGAGTCTTTTTTGCCGAACAAAACGAGCCTCTGCGTAGTCTGTGTCAGGAAGGGAACCTCATGAAAAGCGCATCCGCCATGCCTTCCCCCGGCTCCCTTCCCGTGAAGCTTTTAGCGGGAAAGGCGGTTATTGGGATAGGGATGCCCTTGAAAAATAGCCACGGCTTTTTTGTTTGAACAGGGCCATTGGCCTTGTCCGAAGAAAAAAGCCCTGATTGCCGCCGGCCATAACCATGCGTCCCTGCGGGGCCCTTTTATGGCCGTACCGGGAACGGCTCAGAAACCCAAGAGGCGAAACGTCTTTGGAAAGGGAAAGCCGTGCCGCGGCAATCTGTTGATATGTCCCGTTTTTTGAAGTTTGCTGTGCCATAGGGAGCGGTTGATGCTTTTTCCTTGAAGTTCCAAAGGAATAAACCGGCACAATGCCGTATCCGGGGATTCCGCCAAGGGAAAACTGGAGAAAAAGGCTGTCTTTTCACCGCGCTGCGGAGATGAAGCAATCACATGCCCCGGCAGGGCCTTGAAGTTTTAAAAAGATAACCGGCGCAATGCCTTGGTTATGGGGCCCGTCGACGGAAACGCCGGAGGAAAAGGCCGTCCCTTCACCATGCCGTGGAGATGGATCAAGCGTATCTTATGACAGGGCCAAAGGGAAAAAGAGCGGGCAGTCGAGCTTGGGGGAGGGAAAAGTGTTTTTCGGAAACGCTTTCCCCTCCCCGATGCCTTTTATCCCCTAATTCAGAAACGCCTTCAAGATGGCGGCTTCTTCCGGGTAGCTGGAGGAGCCGAGGCGGGAATAGGCAAGGCGTTTGCCGAGCTCCACGGCGGGCTGGTCGAGCGGGTTGATGTTCATAAGCCAGCCGGTAAGCACGGTCGTGGCCATGAGCAGCCCCATGACTTCGCCCGCGGCGCGCATGGAGGATTCCGCCACTTCCAGGCGGGTGAGCGGCACGCCGTTATGCACGAGGGCCGCAGCCGAGCCGAGGGTTTCGGCGTTGAGCAGATCCCCGAAGGCCTTGCCCCGCAGCCATCCCCAACTGTCCGGCACGCCGTCCGGGAACTGCGGGCCCTTGTTCAGGTTCGGGCAGTGCAGCTGGATGCAGCCCTTGTCGGCGGGGCCGTCGAGGAACATCTGCTGGAGCGAGTGCTGATCGGTAACGCCCACGGCGGGCAGCGGCATGGTTCCCTTGCCGTTTTTGCCGAGGCTTTCCGCCCAGAGCTGGCCGAACCACTGGCCGAAAGAGGCCCATGAAGGGATGTACGTAAAGAAAACCAATTGGCTGTAGTCGTGCCGCGACAGCTCGAAGCACCAGTTCGCAAGCGCCCATGCGGGATGGCTGCGGAGGGCTTCCGGCTTGCCGAGTTCGTCGTTGACGAGCGGCGCGTTCACGCCGGCCGCGCCTTCGAGGAAGTCTTCCCACGGCAGGCCCATGAAGGCCGCGGGTACGAGCCCCACCGCCGAAATGACGGAGTAGCGCCCGCCCAGATGATCCGGCACCGGCAGGGACACGATGTTGTGATGGTCCGCCTCTTCGCGCAGGTAGCCCTTCTTCTCGTCGGTAACGAGTAGCATATGCTCGTGCCACGTGTCGGGGAGCGCCTTTTGCAGCCATGCCTTCATGAAAAAGTACTGGGCCAGCGTTTCGATGGTCCCGCCGGATTTGCTGACGGGGACGACGATGGTTTCTTCGGGGTTGAGGGCGGACATCTGGGCTTCGAGCACATCGGCGTCCACGTTGTCCAGAATCCACAGCCACGGCCCCTGGTGGTTCGGGAGATCCTGCTGTGGGAAAAAGGCCTTTTGGAGCGCGCGGGTGCCGAGGGCCGAGCCGCCGATGCCGAGCACGACCATGTGCCTGAACCGCCGGAGCCGCGGGGTGAGGGCCTTGAGGCGGGCCGTCAGGCTGCTCCGGAAGGGAAGGTTGAGGAACGGAAGTTTGCCCGAGGCCACTTCACCGATGAGGCGGGCGTTGCAGCTGTCGAGCTGCGGCTCAAGGAGCTTGAGCGCCTGTGGGCGCGTCGGGGCCGTCGTCAGCAGCCGTCCGGCCCATGCGTGCTTCCAATCCAAAGTATGCATACCGTCTCCTGAAAAGCGCCGTCCACGGGCGGCGTTTTCCGGTTCCGGGATTTTCGGAACCGGAGGTCAGCGTTATTGTCCGATGAGAACCTTGCGGACGCGGGCGAGGGCGTCCATAAGCACGTCGTCAGCCACGGCGTAGGAGAACCGGATGCAGTCCGGCGCTCCGAAGGCGTCGCCGGGAACCAGTGCCACGCCCGCTTCGCTGAGCAGGCGGGTGCAGGCGGCGGTGGCGTCGGGCATTTTTTCGTCATACAGGGCGGAAATGTCCGCGAACAGGTAGAACGCGCCTTCGGGTTTCGGGCATACCACCTTGGGCCACGAGGCGATTTCCTTCCATGCCATATCGCGGCGTTTCTGGAAGGCCCGGCGCATGGACTCCACGCAGTCGTAGGGGCCGGTGAGGGCGGCTACGGCGGCCTTCTGGGACACGGAGCAGATGTTGCCGGTGGCCTGTCCGGTGATCTGGCTGAGTTTCTTGATGAGGTCGGGATGGGCTACGGTATAGCCCACGCGCCAGCCGGTCATGGCGAAGCTCTTGGCAAGGCCGTTGACGACGGCGATGCGGTCCGGGTACTGCTTCCACCAAACGATGATGCTCGACGGCTTGTTGGGCTCGTAGACGAGCTGGTCATAGATTTCGTCGGCGATGATGAACAGGCCGCGATCCAGCGCCCATTTCACGATGGCGTCGCGTTCGGGCACGGAATAACAGGCGCCCGTGGGGTTGGAAGGCGAGTTGAAGACGAGTATTTTGGTCTTCGGGGTCAGCGCGGCTTCGAGCTGTTCCACCGTCACCTTGAAGCCCTGCGAGGCCGGGGCCTTGACCGCGACCGGCACGCCGCCGTTCAGGTAGACCATGTCGGGGTAGCTCACCCAGTACGGCGAGGGGATGAGCACTTCGTCGCCGTCATTGAGCAGGGCGGCGAACAGGTTGTACAGGGACTGTTTGCCGCCGTTGCTGGCGATGGTACAGTCCGGCGCGACGTCGACGCCGTAAGCGCGTTTAAAGTAACCGGCGATGGCTTCCCGCAGGGGCGGGATGCCGGGCACGGCGGTGTAGCGGGTAAATCCCTCGTCGATAGCCTGTTTTGCGGCATCGCAGACAGGGGCGGGGGTGGGGAAATTCGGTTCGCCGATTGCCAGGCTGGTCACATCGACGCCCTGCGATTTGAGCTCAAGGGCCTTGGCGTTGATGGTCAGGGTGGCGGAAGGCTTTATGTGGGCCATTCTTTCGGAGAATTGCATGGGACTATACCTCGGTGGCTACATGACGTTGTCGTCATGCAGTAGCAGGTTAGGCCCCGTCTGTAAATTGGTGGATACGCGGGAAGCGGGAAGGGCTTTTTTTCCTCTAGCCGTGTATCGGCATTCGCCTTTTTAAGAAAGAACACCCTCAGGGCACGGCTCCTGAGGGAATGGGATGGGGTGCATGTCCATATTGTTGCCATTTCCTTCCGGCTGTGTGGTCGGGCGTCTGGTGCGCCGTGAGAAGCGTTTTTTCGTGCATGTGTTGATCGACGGCAAGCCGGATGTGGCGCATACCAACAATACGGGGTCCATGATCGGGCTGTTGCGGCCCGGCGCGCCCGTGCTGTTGTCTCCCGCGCAGAATCCCGGCCGGAAGCTCAGGTGGACGTTGGAGCTGGTGTGGTGCGGCGATCCTGCGGCGTATCCGCGCGGCGGCTTCTGGGCCGGGGTGAACACGAGCACGCCCAACCGGATGCTTGAAGCGGCGTTCAGGGCTGGCAAGCTGCCGTGGGCGGAAGGATACACTTCATTCGCGCGGGAAAAGGTGCGGGGCGAGAGCCGGTTGGACGGTTTGCTTGAAGGGCCGGGGATGCCCCGGCTTTGGGTTGAGTGCAAGAACGTCACCATGTCGGAGGATGACGTGGCGCTGTTCCCGGATGCCGTTTCCGAGCGGGGGCTCAAGCATTTGGGGACGCTGAAGGGCATTGTTGCCGCCGGGGAGCGGGCCGCCATGTTTTACTGCATACAGCGGCCCGATGCCTGTTGTTTCGGGCCTGCGGACATGATTGATCCGGCGTATGCCGCAGGGCTGCGGGATGCCGTGGCGCACGGCGTGGAGGTGTATCCGCATCCTGCCGTTTTGACGGTGGAGGGGATTGGGTTGGAAGCGGAGTATTTATCAATGGTTTAAGGTTATTATGGAGTGTGTACGGGGATGGGGGCGGCTGCGCCGGCGGGCGTTTTCCCTGCCGCGCAGGGTGGCCGCCTCCCGCGGGGGCAAAGGGGGCCTGTTAGGGGCTCCGCCCCTCCGAGGCCCCCTTTGCAATCCCCCCGGAACACCCCGTTTCTCCGCTGCCTCAAGTGGGTTGCCGGCCTGTCACGCAGCGGCCCTCTTCCTTTTGGGCCTTCCTTTGCCCGCAATCCGTCGCCGGTGCGCTGCCGATGCTCCGGGAGCTAACCCGGTCTGCGACCGGGTGGATCTCCCTCCGCGCAGCGCAAAGCCCCCGCCGTTTCTCCTCCGTATGGAAATATTGGAGGGGGAGGCAAAACCATAGGGAAGGCTCTCTCTAAAATACGGTTCTGGTCATGGGATGTGGTTGTATTATCTCCACAGTATGGTGAACATACAGGTTGTTATCCCGTTTTCCCGTCGATGGGCTTCATGGCTGGGGCATCTTATTGGTTATTCCTTTGGAATTTAAAAAAATGGCTGTGTCCTAGAAAATGGTTGATGTTTTTTTCTTGAAGTTCCAAAGGGTTAACCGAGAAAATGCCCTGGCCCTGTATTCCGTCAAGAGGAAAATCGGAGAAAAAGGCTGTATTTTCACCGTACTATGAAATAAAACAGCCATATACTATGACAGAGCCATTTTTAAAATTCC
>URTO01000074.1 GCA_900550745.1 uncultured Desulfovibrio sp.
ATACCGCCAAACAACCACCAGTCAGCTTTCCGTTCGGCGGCATTGATCGATCTGTTGGCTGATTCTTTGGCAACTTTCACTTCAAAAATATTCGGAACGGGAGGATACGGAAGGAGGGGAAAGGGGACTCCCTTCCTTCAGAAAGTTTCCCCCATCCCCAATGCCTCTGCCCCTTCCTCTACTTCGCCAACGGCAGCAGCACGGTAAAGACGGCCCCTCCTCCGGGGTTCCGCGCATAACGGATCACACCGCCGTGCGCCTCCACAATGTCACGGGTGATCGCCAGGCCGAGCCCGACCAGCCCTTCGCGCGTCCCGGCCGTCCGCCCGTGCGAGAACGGCTCGAACAGACGCGCCTCCAGATCCGGCGGAATCCCCGGCCCATCGTCTTCCACCCGAAGGACGGCATCGTCCTCTTCCTGCGTGATGACGATCCGTACCGTGGAGCCCACGGAACCGACGCGCAGGGCGTTGGACACCAGATTCGACAATACCCAAGCGAACCGTTCGGTATCAATGGTCACGGGAATGTCGGTTTCGGGCATGTCCAGAAGAAGGCGTTCGCCGGACTCGCGGGCCACCAGTTGGAAGGGGATCAGCCACTCGCGCACGCGCTCGACGAGATCCACCGTATCGGGGACAAGCTGGAGCGCCGAGGGGCTCATGCGGGCGATTTCCATAAACTGCCGGGCCACGGTACGCAGCCGGGCGGCATCCTGCCCCACAGTCTCCACCAGCATGGACATCTCCTCGTCCAGCCCCGGACGCCGGGCCATGAGATCCGCCGCCAAACCAAGGGACTGCATGGGGGTCTTCAACTCGTGGGAAATCCAGTCCATCATCTCCGAGCGTAGCCCGTAGCGCCGCCGCTTCTCGGTCACGTCGCTCAGGAGAAACACCTGCCCCGTCACCGCGCCCTTGTTGTTGAGCAGGCTCCGCCGGCGTCCGGCATAAATGCGTTCCTCGCCGCCGACGCGCAGGGTAATTTCCTGCTTGCCCTGCATGTCGTCGCGGAGGCCGTCCCGCAGGGCCATGTAGTTGGGCGCGCTGGTGGACAAATCCTTCCACGGCATGCCCTGCACATCATCTTTGGCCAAGCCGAGGAGCGAAAGCATACGGCGGCTGACCAGCATGACCTCCCCTGCGGCGTTCAGCACCAACACCCCGTCCTCGACAGACTCAAGGATCACCTCAAGTTTCCGCTTTTCCACGACCAGCTTGTGCACGTTCAGCTTGTCCAGTTCCCCAAGGCGATCCCACAGGCGGGACAGCTCGTCGAACAACAGCCGCACTTCCAGCGTCTGCGGCTCCGGCAGATGGAGCTTCCGCCCAAGCTGCGGACGATCGCGGAACAGTTCCGCCACCCGCCGCAGCGGATGGGCCAGACGCTCCGCCACGCTGTCCGCAAGGAGAAAGGCCCAAAACGTGCCGAGCAGGAACGCCGCCGCCGTCACTGCCATCATAATGTCGCGGAACCGGGCGTTCTTGCTGAGCCGCAGGAACATGCCCCGTTCGTTGACCTGAACAAGAGCGTCGATGCTGGCGTGCAGGCCCCGGTAATTGGCGTCGTCCGGGTTCAGGCGGTACGCATCCCATGAGGCTTGGAGCTCCGCAATGACCTTCCGCTCGGCCTCTTCGGTAATGTTGCTGGAGGCCTGCTCCAGCGTGTCGGCAAACCGTTTCTCCCAGCCGATCATATCGGTGTCGCGGTATAGCCCAGGGAACCGGATGCCGTTCATGGCCCGTACCATCTCCTGCGCGTAGGCGATGGAATCATAGTTCATGCGGATAAGTTCCGAGGGGACGCGCCCCGCAATGGTGATGCCGATCACCATCAAGACCCCGAGCGCCCCGAACAGCAGCACGAGACGCAAAAACGAACGGCGTATCCGCTTGTGCATAGTGGGAAGAACAATCATGACGCGCTCACTTGATATACTTCGGGGTAACGTTGGCGACGTGCACATCCACGCCTACGGCCTCATACAGGAAATCCAGCAGGAACGAGCCGCGCAGCCGTTCCCGCAAGGGCGACAGCCGCGACTTGCCGAAAATCGCGTGCCGCACGTTGCGTTCGCTGGCGAAATTCACCAGCGTTTCGGCGATGTCCACGCCTTCAAGCTGCACCACTTCCGCGCCAAGCCTCGTCGCCAACTGCAGGTTGTACTGAAGCTGGCGCTGAATGCCCGCATCTATGCGGGTCGGGCTTTCCTGCGGCCTGCGGACATACACCACATAACACGGCGATCCGAGCTGGTTCGCCATGCGCACGCCGCGGCGGATAAGCGATTCGGCATCCGTGGGCGAGGAACTTAGGGCCACCATGACCGCTTCCACCGCATACCCGGCCAGAGCGGGCTTGAGGAGCTCCTGCGCCTCGATCTTGCGGACCTGATCCCCCGATGCCTCGCGCAGGCACAGCTCGCGGAGAAAGGACAGGTTCTCGTACGTGAAGAAACTCGACAGCGCCCGTTCAGCCTGTTGCGGCGCGTAAATCTTGCCCTGCCGGAGGCGCTCGCGGAGCTCCTCTTTGGTCACGTCCACGTTGACGACCTGATCGGCGCGCCGCAGGACAGTATCCGGGATGCGCTCCCGGACGGCGATGCCGGTGGCCTCTTCCACGCGTGCCGCCACGGATTCCAGATGCTGCACGTTGATGGTTGAAATGACGTTGACGCCCTGCGCCAGCACTTCAAGCACATCCTGATAGCGCTTGGCGTTCTTGGAGCCGTCGGCGTTGGTATGGGCCAGCTCGTCCACCAGCACGACCTGCGGCTTACGGGCAAGGATGGCCTCGGCGTCCATTTCGTGGAATACGGCGTCCCCCACACGCCATTCACGGGGAGGTACGGCTTCCAGATGCTCGGAGAGCGCCATCGTCTCAGGGCGGTCGTGAGGTTCGAGATACCCGATCACCACATCCACATGCTGCTGTTTCAGGCGCAGCCCCTCCTGCAGCATGGCGTAGGTTTTCCCCACGCCGGCCGCGTACCCCAGATAGATTTTAAGGGATCCTTGCCGCTTACGTTCGATGAGTTCCGCAAAACCATCCATGACCATCCTCCCGATACGGAAAGTGCTTCTTTCCTCGCCCGGTTACTGGAGTTCGTCAAGAGCCAGATTGAGGCGCAGCACATTGACCTTTGGTTCACCCCACACGCCCCATTCCGGGCCTTCCACATGGCCACGGACGAGCTTTTCCACCGTTTCCAGGGACAGGCCGCGGGCTTCGGCCACGCGCCGGGCCTGCATCAGGGCCGCTTCCGGGGAAATGTGGGGATCAAGGCCGCTTCCCGAAGCGGTCAGCATATCCACGGGCAGCACGCCTTCGGGCCGTTCGGCACGCAGCTCCTGTTCCGAAGCCCGCACGCGCTCGGCCAGCGCCTTGCTGGTGGGGCCATAGTTGGAGCCGGAAGACGAACCGGCGTCATACCCGGCGGCTGAGGGGCGGGGGTGGAAATATTTCGCGCTGGAAAACGGCTGCCCGATGAGGGCGGAGCCGACGATCGCGCCGTCCCGCAGGATCAGCGAACCCGCCGCTTCCTTAGGGAAGAAGGCGTTGGCCACCCCGGTGACGAGCAGCGGGTAAGCGGCGCATAAAAGCACGGCAAGGCACAGCGTGGACAAAACGGACTGACGAATGAGCTTGAACATGACGTAGCTCCTTATGTGAAAAAGGAACCTGAAGGGACATCCGCGGAGGAGAACGTCCTGTTGGAGAGGAACGAACGCCCCTTCAGGTGATGCGTACCGCGCGGCTAGACGAGGCCGACGGCGGAAATCACGATGTCGATGAGCTTGATGCCGATGAACGGGGCAATGACGCCGCCGAGCCCGTAGACCAACAAGTTGCCGCGCAGGACCGAAGCCGTGGAACGGGGACGGTAGCGCACGCCCTTGAGCGCCAGCGGGATGAGCAGGATGATGATCAGGGCGTTGAAGATCACCGCGGACAGGATGGCGCTCTGCGGCGTGGACAGGTGCATGACGTTCAGCGCGCCGAGTTCCGGCAGAGCCGCCATGAACAGCGCCGGGATGATGGCGAAGTACTTGGCCACGTCGTTGGCGAGGCTGAACGTGGTAAGCGCGCCGCGGGTGATCAGGAGCTGCTTGCCGATCTCCACGATCTCGATGAGCTTGGTGGGATCGGAGTCGAGATCGATCATGTTCCCGGCTTCGCGGGCGGCCTGCGTGCCGGTGTTCATGACCAGCCCCACGTCGGACTTGGCCAGAGCCGGGGCGTCGTTGGTGCCGTCGCCGGACATGGCCACGAGGCGGCCTTCCTTCTGGAGCTCCAGAATGAGCTGCAGCTTGTCTTCGGGCTTGGCTTCGGCAAGGAAGTCGTCCACCCCCGCCTCCGCGGCGATGGCCTGCGCGGTGAGGCGGTTGTCGCCCGTGATCATCACGGTCTTGATGCCCATGGCCCTGATGCGGTCGAAACGGTCGCGCATGCCGGGCTTGACCACGTCCTTGAGCTGGATGACGCCGAGCAAGCCCCGCGTGGAGGAGGCCACCACCAGCGGCGTACCGCCTTCGCGGGCCACGGGCTCGACAAGGGCATCCAACTCCTCACGGCGTTCGGGAAGCCCAAGTGAACGCACCCACCGCAGCACGGAATCGGTCGCCCCCTTGCGGAGCTGTTCCCCAGCGGCGTCCACGCCGCTCATGCGGGTTTCCGCCGTGAACGGCACGCTGACCACATCCTGCGGCAACCCATGCATGGACACGCCGAGGGTGTTCCCCAATTCCACGATGGAACGGCCTTCCGGGGTTTCGTCGCCGGAGGAGGCGAGACAGGCCGCCTTCATCATTTCGTCGGCATTCACGCCGGGCAGGGGCAGGAACGCCGAGGCCATGCGGTTGCCGAGCGTGATCGTCCCGGTCTTGTCGAGCAGCAGCACGTCCACGTCCCCGGCGGCCTCCACCGCGCGGCCCGAAAGGGCCAGCACGTTGCGCTGAAGCAGGCGATCCATCCCGGCGATGCCGATGGCGGCGAGCAGGCCGCTGATCGTGGTCGGGATGAGGCACACCAGCAGCGCCACCAGCACGACCATATCAATGTTGATGCCGTGATAAAGGCCCAGCGGCTTCAGGGTGACGACCACCAGCATGAAAATGAGGGTCAGCCCGGCAAGCAGGATGTTCAAGGCGATCTCGTTGGGGGTCTTCTGCCGTTCCGCGCCTTCGACAAGCGCGATCATGCGGTCGAGGAAGGACTTGCCCGGCTCCTGCGTGACCCTCACGATGATGCGGTCGGAAAGCACGGTGGTCCCGCCGGTAACCGCACTGCGGTCGCCGCCGGACTCGCGGATGACCGGAGCCGACTCGCCGGTGATGGCGGACTCGTCCACGGCGGCCATGCCTTCGACGACCGTGCCGTCGGCGGGGATCATGTCGCCCGCCTCCACGACCACATGGTCGCCGGGGGCCAGATCGGAAGCGGATACGGCTTCTGCGGTTCCGTCCGGCAGCAGCCGGTGCGCGACGGTATCCGTGCGGGCGCTGCGGAGCGTGTCGGCCTGCGCCTTGCCCCGCCCCTCGGCCAGCGCCTCGGCGAAGTTGGCGAACAGCACGGTGAACCACAGCCACAGGGAAATCTGGCCGCTGAATCCGGCGTCAGTACCGACCGCCACGCGGGAGAAGAACGAGGCAGTCGTAAACACGCAGCCGACGGCGACCACGAACATGACGGGATTGTGCGCGAGCATGCGCGGATCGAGCTTACGGAAGGCGTCCTTGGCGGCCTGAACGTACAGCGAAGGCGCGGTTTCCTGAGAATGGTGACGCATATGAAAAATCTCCTTGGGCGGGCCGGAGGAAGGAGGCGGGGTTCCGCCCCATTCCCCGGCGGGGCTAACCCTGCCCCTGTCGGGGAGAAGCTGCCCAGACCTCAACAAGTTGCGGACATGGGCTAACCCTGCACCCGCCGGGGAAAAGGGTTCCCCCGGCCCCCTTCGGCCCTGTGCCTGCCCTATTCCCAGCAGGCTCGGATTGAATCAATCAATTGGTGTTCCCTTCGCCGCCCTTAAAACATCATTCCCCGCATCATCTGGAACTGTTCCACGATGGGGCCGAGGGACAGGGCGGGCAGATAGGTCAGCGCGCCCACGATGAAGATGATCCCAAGCAACAAGAGGCCGAAGGTAGGCCCTTCCACAGGGAAGGAGGAATCCGAAAGCGGACGCTTCTTGCGCGCGGCGAGGGAACCCGCCACCACGAGCATGGACAGCATCACCCCAAAGCGGCCAATGAACATGGCG
Organism: uncultured Desulfovibrio sp.; assembly: GCA_900550745.1. GTDB lineage: Bacteria > Desulfobacterota > Desulfovibrionia > Desulfovibrionales > Desulfovibrionaceae > Bilophila. The sequence goes on from URTO01000074.1 coordinate 6,260, forward strand.
AGGGCCAGCAGGACGTTCCATACGGGCACGTTGGCGGAAAGCCCCGCAAAGGCGCTCCCGTTGTTCTGCGCCCCGGACGTGAAGGCATAAAGGATTTCGGAAAGGCCATGCGCCCCGGCATTGTTCAGCGCGCCCGTCCCCCACGAACTCACCGCCGCCACGGCGGAGAAGCACAGGATCGGCGTGGCGCAGGCCAGCAGCGCCACCATGCACCATGTGATCTCCCGGCCTTCGATACGCTTGCCGAGATAGTCGGGGGTGCGGCCCACCATCAGGCCGGCGATGAACACGGTCAGCAGGATGAACAGGACCATGCCGTACAGGCCGGAACCGACGCCGCCGTAGATGATCTCGCCGAGCAGCATGTTGAACAGCACCAGCATCCCGCCGAGCGGCGTCAGGCTGTCGTGCATGGCGTTGACCGCGCCGCAGGAGGCGTCCGTGGTCGCCGTTGCAAACAGCGAAGTGCCGAACACGCCGAACCGGACTTCCTTGCCCTCCATGTTGGGCACGGCCCCGCCAGCAGCCTGCTGCAGGAGGTGCGTGCCGTACAGTTCGCTGAAATAGATCCACAGCACGCCGCCGATGAACAGGGCCAGCATGACGGCCCAGACCGTCCACGCGTGGCGGCGGCTGCCTACGGCCTCCCCAAGGAAGAACACCAGCGCGCTCGGGATGATCAGGATGTAGAAAGACTGGAGGAAGCTGGACAGCGCCGTGGGGTTTTCAAAAGGATGCGCGGCGTTCACATTGAAGAAGCCGCCCCCGTTGGTTCCGAGCAGCTTGATTGGAATCTGCGATGCGACGGGCCCGGTGGCGATGAACTGCTTCCCGCCCTCAAGCGTGGCCGCGGTAACGCCCGCGTCGAAATTCTGAACCATGCCCTGCCAAAGCATGAGCAGCGCCCCGATGATGCTCAAAGGCAGCAACACATACAGCGTGATGCGCACGAGATCGGCCCAGAAGTTGCCGATGGACGAAGATTCGTTGCGGGCGATGCCGCGCACGACCGCGGCGCACACGGCGATGCCGACGCCTGCGGAAACGAAATTCTGATACGTCAGGGCCACCATCTGCGAAAAATGGCTCACGGTGGTTTCCCCGCCGTAGGACTGCCAGTTCGTATTCGTCAGGAAGCTGACCGCCGTATTCAAGGCCAAATGCCAAGAAAGGCCGGGGAAGCCCTGCGGATTCAACGGCAGCTTATCCTGGAAAAGCAGCACCCCGAACGTGAGCAGGAACCCCGCAAGGGAAAACCCGATGACGCTGACGGCGTACTGGCCCCACGTTTGCTTTTCGTCGGGATGGATGCCGGACAGCGTATAGACGCCCCGCTCCACCAGCCCCAGGACGGGATGCAGGAAGGTGCGGCGGCCGGAAAAAACCTGATGGACATAACGCCCCAACAGCGGGCTGAGCGCCGCCAGAAGGCAAATGAACAGGACAAGCTGCAACAGGTCTCGCAGGATCATGCCGTCCTCCTAAAACCGTTCCGGCTTGAACAGCGCGTACAGCATATATGCAAAAAGGCCTACCGCGCAGGCAAGGCCAACAAAATCAAACCAATCCATGACAAGCTCCTTGAATGTGGCGCGGGACGGCAGTGCTTCCGGCCCGCAGGATTTCAAGAGCCAGTATCCAAGGGGTGTGCCAAAATGTATAGCCAATGATTTTATGGTGTTAAAAAAA
>URTO01000075.1 GCA_900550745.1 uncultured Desulfovibrio sp.
ATCCGGAATCAGAAAGTTTTATTCACTTTAAAGAGGCTAAAGGGGGAAAACATGTTGTATTTGATATTAGACAGATGTTGACCGGTGTCCTTCTCTGCTGTTTTGTGCTGATGCATATGGTACTTGTTTCAAGCGTCATCTTGAGTCCGAAGATAATGGACTCTCTGGCAGTATTCCTTGAAACATCTTATTTGGCGCAGATCGGCGGGCCAATCATTTTGCTTGTCATGATCCTGCACTTTATTCTCGCTGCACGGAAAATGCCGTTCAGCCCGCTGGAACTGCGCGAGTTCTGGCGTCAGGCCAAGATGATGCACCATATGGACACGTGGCTGTGGCTGGTGCAGGTCGCCACCGCGATCGTCATCCTTGTTATGGCCAGCGCGCATGTCATCAACATCCTGTCGAATTTGCCCATCTCCGCGAACAAGAGTGCGGCGGCCATTCAGGGCGGCATGGTTCCTTTCTATCTGGTGCTGTTCGCCGCGTTGGATCTGCATATCGCCATCGGCTTGTACCGCATCGGCGTGAAGTTCGGCATCCTGAACCGTGAAAACCGGTTGAAGTGGCGCAAGTATGCCCTCTATCTCGTTATCGGTCTGGCACTGCTGAGTCTGGCAACCCACTACAGCTTCGCCACGATGGCCATCTAAGGGAGGGCGTCATGAGAACGATTTATTCCGACGTGTTGTGCATTGGCGCCGGGCTCGCCGGCGAACGTGTGGCCCTCGCCGCGGCTATGGAAGGTTTCCACACCATCTGTCTTTCCGTCGTCCCTCCGCGCCGGTCGCATTCCTCGGCGGCGCAGGGCGGTATGCAGGCGGCCCTCGGCAACGCCGTCATGGGCAAGGGCGACAGCACCGACATCCACTTCGCCGATACCGTGAAGGGTTCCGACTGGGGCTGCGATCAGGAAGTGGCCCGCATTTTCGCGGACAGCGCGCCCATCGTCATGCGTGAAATGGCCCACTGGGGCGTGCCGTGGAACCGCGTCGTCGCGGGCAAACACATCTACTATAAGGGCGGCAAGCCTTTCGAGGCCGAAGAGGAGGAAAGCAAACACGGGCTCATCCACGCCCGCGCCTTCGGCGGCACCGCGAAATGGCGCACCTGTTACACGGCTGACGGCACGGGGCGTTCCGTGCTGAACACCCTCGACAGCAAATGCCTCCAGTACGGCGTGGAAATCCACGACCGTATGCAGGCTGAGGCCCTCATCCATGACGGCGAGCGCTGCATGGGCGCGATTGTCCGTTCCCTGCGCGACGGGGAGCTTGTCGCCTACATCGCCAAGGCGACCCTCATCGCCACAGGTGGGTACGGGCGCATCTACCGCGCCACCACCAACGCCGTCATCTGCGACGGCGGCGGCCAGATCTGCGCCCTGAATACCGGCGTCGTGCCCCTCGGCAACATGGAGGCCATCCAGTTCCATCCCACGGGCAGCGTGCCCACGGACATTCTGATGACGGAAGGCTGCCGCGGCGACGGCGGGACGCTCCTCGACGTGAACGAGTACCGTTTCATGCCCGACTACGAGCCGGAGAAGGCCGAACTTGCCTCCCGCGACGTGGTTTCCCGGCGCATGACCGAGCACATGCGCAAGGGCTTCGGCGTGAAGAGCCCCTACGGTGATCACCTGTGGCTGGATATCCGCCACCTCGGCGAGCACCACATCACGACCAAGCTGCGTGAGATCTACGACATCTGTACGCATTTCCTCGGCGTGAACCCAATCCATCAGCTTATCCCCGTGCGCCCGACGCAGCACTATTCGATGGGCGGCGTCCGCACGGACAAGGACGGCCGCGCCTACGGGCTCAAGGGGCTGTTCGCCGCCGGTGAAGCGGCGTGCTGGGATCTGCACGGCTTCAACCGTCTGGGCGGCAACTCCCTCGCCGAAACCGTGGTTTCCGGGCGTTACATCGGCAGCAAGGTGGTTGAGTATCTCAAGGGCTCCGAAAGCGTGTTCAAGACCGAACCCGTCAACGATGCCCATAAGCTCGTCGCCAAGGCCATTGACGACATCGTTTCCTGTCGCAACGGCAAGGAAAACTGTTTTGAGCTCCGCAACGCCATGCAGGACGTCATGATGGACGACGTGGGCATTTTCAGGAATGCCAAGGATCTCCAGAATGGCGTCGACAGGCTGCTTGAGCTTTCCGAGCGGGCCAAGCACATCGGCCTCTACGGCAGCGTGAAGGGCTTCACGCCGGAGCTGTCCATGGCCCTGCGCGTGCCCGGCATGATCAAGCTGGCGCTCTGCACCGCCTACGGCGCGCTTCAGCGCACCGAATCCCGTGGGGCGCATACCCGCGAGGATTTCCCCGAACGCAACGATGCCGAATGGCTGAAGCGCACGCTCGCCTACTGGAAGGAAGGCGACTCCCTGCCCACTCTCAAATACGAAGACGCTTCTCCGTGGTTCGAGCTGCCTCCGGGCGAGCGCGGCTACGGCGGCGGGAAGATCATCCCCGCCGAAATCCCCGCCGACAAGATCAAGACCAAGGAGCAGGCGGAAGAAGCCATCAAGTAGCTCGCGAAGCGTTTGCGGGGGAGGGGAGAAGGGCCCCTTTGAAAAGGGCCTCCTTCTCCCCTCCCCCGGCCCCTCCTCTCATCCCCCTAAACTTTTTGGCTGGTGGGGAGGGTTCGCGAAGGGAGATCAGAACAACCATTTTCAGTAGATGAGGAAAGAGCATGAGTCGCAAATTGCATATCGAGGTGTTCCGGTACAATCCGCTTGATCCCGCCTCCGTTCCGCACATGCAGTCTTTTCATGTGGAAGAATACAACTCCATGACCCTGTTCATCGCGCTGAACATCATCCGCGAACAGCAGGATCCGAGCCTCCAGTTCGACTTCTGCTGCCGCGCGGGCATCTGCGGTTCCTGCGGCATGGTCATCAACGGGCGTCCCGGCCTCGCCTGCCATACCCAGACCCGTGATCTGCCGGATCACATCGTCCTGCATCCCCTGCCGGTCTTCAAGCTGCTTGGCGACCTGTCCGTGGATACGGGCGTGTGGTTCCGTGAGGTGGGCCGCAAGATCGAAGCGTGGGTTCACACGCAGGACAAGGCGTTCGATCCCCGCGCCGAAGAAAGGCGCATGGAAAACGAGCTTGCCGAGCAGATTTTCGAGCTCGACCGCTGCATCGAATGCGGCTGCTGCATCGCGGCCTGCGGCACGGCCCGGATGCGCAAGGACTTCCTCGGCGCGGCGACCATCAACCGCCTCGCCCGTTTCTACATCGATCCCCGCGACAACCGTTCCGAGGACGAATATTACGACGTGATCGGCAACGATCAGGGTGTATTCGGCTGCATGGGCCTCCTCGGATGCGAAGATGTCTGTCCCAAGAAGATTCCCCTCCAAGACCAGCTCGGCATCATGCGCCGCATGCTGGCCCTCAAGTCCGTCAAGGGCATCCTGCCCAAGGCCCTGTACGAAAAGTTCAAGGGCTGCGGATCGCACTGCCACAGCTAAAAAGATGGGCCTCCGGCGGCAAGGGGCTTACCGCCCCTTGACCCCGTCCGGGGGGCGAGCCGCCCCCCGGACCCCGGCACAATCGGAACGGCTCTGTTCAAGTTTACGGTTGATAAAGAGAAAGACTCTGTTATCGTTTATGGTTGTTTTATCTCCACAGTGCGGTGAAAATATAGCCTTTTTCTCCGGTTTTCCCCTTGGCGGGAGCCACGGATAAGGCATTTTTCCGGTTATCCCTTTGGAACTTCAAGGAAAAAGCATCAACCGTTTTCTATAACACAGCCATCGGAATTGCTGAAGCGTGTTGCCTCGGATCGGCAGGAGGAACGGTACGCCGTTTCCCCTGCGCCGGAGGGAACGGCATGGGGGCTTTCGTCCCTGGCTGGTGCGGGCCGATACGGCTGGGAGGGCTGGGGGCCACCCTTTGGGCGGGGTTAAGGTTGGCTGTTCCGTCTGAAGAACGTCGTGATAAGTTGGGATGTTGATTTTGCGTTTTTGAGGAAATTTGTAATTTTGTTGACGAATATGTAGCAGACTCTTGGAAAGAGTTATCACGCCGCCCGGAGGCGAGTTTTCGCGCCGCGCATCATCCGTCGGTGCGGTTCGCACCCTGCCGCCTGAAGCGTCGCCTTTCACCTCTATTTAAAGGGAAGGTACATATGGCTTTGTTCACGCGGGAAGAAGCCCTTGAATACCACCGTTCCCCCCGTCATGGGAAAACCGAAGTGGTGCTGACCAAGCGCTGCGAAAGCCAGAAGGATCTGTCCCTCGCCTATTCGCCGGGCGTGGCCGAAGCCTGCAAGGCCATCGCGGAGGATCGGGCGCTGGTGTCCGAATACACCGGGCGCGCCAATCTGGTGGCCGTGATCTCCGACGGCACGGCCGTCCTTGGGCTCGGCAACATCGGGCCTTACGCCGCCAAGCCGGTCATGGAAGGCAAGGGCGTCCTGTTCAAGAATTTCGCAGACATCGACGTGTTCGACCTGTGCCTCAAGACGGGCAGCGCCGAAGAGTTCATCGCCGCCGTAAGGACGATGGAACCCACGTTCGGCGGCATCAACCTTGAGGACATCAAGGCTCCCGAATGCTTCATCATCGAGGAGGCCCTCAAGAAGGAAATGGGCATCCCGGTGTTCCATGACGATCAGCACGGCACCGCCATCATTTCCGGCGCGGCCCTGCTCAACGCCTGTGAACTCACGGGCCGCAGGATTGAAGACGTGGCCGTCGTGGTGGTGGGGGCCGGCGCGGCGGGCATGGCCTGCGCGCGGTTCTACTGCGCGCTTGGGGTGAAGCGCGGGAACATCCGCATGTTTGACTCCAAGGGGCTTATCCACAAGAAACGCCCGGATCTGGCCGAATACAAGCTGGAGTTTGCGCAGGAAGACGATCTTGGGAGCCTCGCGGACTGCATGAAGGGGGCGGATCTGTTCCTCGGCCTTTCCACTAAGAATTTGGTTTCGCGGGATATGGTGCGCTCCATGGCCGACAGGCCGGTACTGTTTGCCATGGCGAACCCTGATCCGGAAATCGCCTACGAGGATGCCAAGGCGGCCCGCCCGGACTGCATCATGGGTACCGGGCGTTCCGACTATCCGAACCAGATCAACAACGTATCGGGCTTCCCCTACATTTTCCGCGGCGCGCTTGACGTGGAAGCCACGGAAATCAACGAGGCGATGAAGATCGCCGCCGCCGAAGCCCTTGCCGCGCTGGCGAAGGAGCCTGTCCCGGCGGAAGTCTGTTCCGCCTACAATGTGGACAAGCTCGAATACGGTTTTGATTACATCATCCCGAAGCCGCTTGATCCGCGCATTTTGACGCGCATCACGCCCGCCGTCGCCAAAGCTGCGATGGATACGGGCGTTGCCCGCAAGCGTATTGAAGATCTCGACGGATACGCCCGTGAACTGGAACGGCGCGTAAAGGCCTCGCACGATCGCATCCGGCCGTTCGTCGCTTCTTACGAATAAAAAAATGCCCGTCCACGCCGTTGCAGCGGAGCGGGCGGGCGCCTCATCGGGGAGGGCGGCCGCGTTTTGGGAGGAACAAGGCCGCCCTTGGGAAGCGTTTCCGTCAAAGGCATCACCAATTTGATGACTTTCATACACTAACTGTTTTCGCTTTTTTGGCAAGCAGGGGAGAAGGTTTGTATGAAACGGCTCATGTGGGGTTTCTTGGCTCTGTTGATTGTTGTGTGTGCGGGCGTTTACCTGTCCGGTGGGATGGAGTGCTTTGCGGCCTCGTCCGGGACAGCGGGCGCCGCCGTTCCCGGCGACCACACCAAAGCGTATATTACTCTCGGCATCCTCGCCGTCGCCGCGCTGCTGTTCGTTACGGAAGCGCTCCCGCTGCCCATCACGGCCATGCTCGTACCCGTGGGGCTTTCCAGCACAGGCGTTTTGACCTCAAAAGTGGCGTTCAGCTACTTCGGCGACAACACCGTGGTGCTGTTCATGGCCATGTTCATCATCGGCGAGTCGACGTTCGTCACCGGTTTTGCCGACAAGGTCGGCCAGATGGCCTTGAAGCTGTCCAAAGGCGATATGAAGAAGCTGCTGCTTTTCTCCATGATCGCTGTCGGCGGCTTGTCCACCGTGCTTTCCAATACCGGAACCACCGCCGTGGCCGTCCCCATGATCATGGGCATGTGCGCCTCCGCCAAGGTCGCGCCGAGCAAGATCCTCATGCCCGTGGCCTTTGCGTCGTCCCTCGGCGGCACCGTGACCCTCGTGGGCACGCCCCCCAACGGCATCGTCAACTCCATGCTCGATCAGGTAGGCATCCCGCCGTTCGGCTTCTTTGAGTTCGGCAAGTTCGGCCTTATCCTGTTCGCCGCCGGCATGCTGTATTACTGGGCCTTCGGTTATCGCCTGCTTCCTGAGGACAAGGGCGGCGAAGACCATTCCTTCGGTTCCGAACTGAAGGAGCGCCGTACCGGGAAAATGCCTTATTCTATGGGGATATTTGCTTTCGTGGTCATCATGATGGTGACGGAAATGCTGCCCCTGACGACCGCCGCCGTGCTCGGCGCGTGCCTTGTGGTGGCGACCCGCTGCATGACCATGAAGGAAGCGTTCCAATGCATCGACTGGGTAACCATTTTCCTGTTCGCGGGCATGCTGTCCATGTCTGCCGCCATGCAGAAGTCCGGGGCCGCCGCGCTGGTGGCGAACGCCGTGGTTTCCAACGTGTCCGGGCCGACCATGCTGCTGTTCGTGTCCTGCGCGCTCACCATGCTGCTCACCAACTTCATGTCGAACACCGCGACAGCGGCCCTGATGGCCCCGCTGGCCCTTCCCATCGCCGTCGGCGGCGGCATTTCGCCCCTGCCGCTCATGATGGGCATCTGCATGTCCGCCTCGGCCTGCTTCCTGACCCCCATCGCCACGCCTCCGAACACCATCGTGTTGACCCCCGGCCGCTACACCTTCCTTGATTATCTGAAGGCGGGCTGGCCGCTGCAGCTTATCAGCCTCGTGCTGTGCGTGTTCGTCATCCCGATGATCTGGCCCTTCTAGAGCGTTTTCACGCTGAAAATGCTCTTCCGGCTGCGGGAAGCAGGCGGCCGCTGTAAGGCATAAGCACAATGTATTTGCACTGTTCAATGCCGGAGCGGGTATTTTAACACTGTAAAACGTTAAAGCCCATTTGCTCTAGCCCCAAACCGCGGCGTCCTGCCCCAACCGGGATGCCGCATCTTCCCTCCCCCCGGACATTCCCCTTCGGCAAACCGCAAGGGGAATGTCCCCTCCTTGGAGGGGAGGACAGCGCCTGTCGCCCCCCGTGCGGCAGGCGCTGCGTTTTGGGCTCAGGGAAGGGAGTGGGGAGCCCCCAAGCGGGTTGGGGCGGGCTGTTCAGTGCGGCGTAATGGGCAGAAGAGGGGTGCTTCCACTTTTAGAAGAACAGCGCTTTTTCTTTGCCTCTGTTACAGTATGCGGTTATTTTTTCTGCAATATGATGAAAATACAGTCTTTTCCTCAAAATTTTCCGCTGATGGGCTCCATGACTAGGGCATTTATTTAGAACGTTTCCACGTTGAAAAAGGCTCTGTTATAGTATGTGGTTGTTTCATCTCCACAGTGCGGTGAAAAATATAGCCTTTTTTCCAGTTTTCCCCTTGGCGGGATCCACGGCTAAGGCATTTTTCCGGTTATCTATTTGGATTTTCAAGAAAAAACATTAACCATTTTCTATGACACAGCCTTGGAAATATTCTTCCGGCTGCGGGAAACAGGCGGTCGCTGTGAAGGTATAAGCATCATTTATTTGTGTTGTTCAATGCCGGAGCGAGTGTGTCTTACACTTTAAAATTGTACATTTTTAAAGTTCATTTGTCCTAGGTTGTACCGTTGATTAGATATAATCTATTGAAAATATTGAACTGTTCTTTCAAAATGCAAAAAGATTATTTTTAATAGTTTCAAATAGTTATATATAGCAAGGCGACACGACCT
>URTO01000076.1 GCA_900550745.1 uncultured Desulfovibrio sp.
AGTGAAGGAAATATAACAGTAATAGAAAGCTTTTCGGCAGATGATACGCATGCACTTGGGGTTACGCTTGGACAGCATGAAGGAATCCCTCCTTGAAGGCGGCCGTGTGGAGATCCGCGGGTTCGGCAGTTTCAAGGTGAAGGAATACGGCAGTTATGCTGGCCGCAACCCGCGTACCGGTGAAAAGGTTGCCGTGGAGCCCAAGCGCCTCCCCTTCTTCCGCGCCGGGAAAGAACTCAAAGAATATCTCAACGCGTAAGTTGGGATGCGGGAATTCGTCCCTGTGCATACGGACGGCGTGAAAACATCCCGCAGATGTCCGGGGGGGCCAGCCTCCCCCGGCTTTCTTGTTTTATGCCTTTTGCTGTCCTTTTTTATCGGGACGGCGGCGGCCTCCGAGCTTTTCTACGAGGGTGAGGGGCTCCGGGCGGCCCCTGAGTTTTCCGTTTCCGCCACGGCACAGCCGATCCTGCGTATCCTGTATGCCGCCGATTCCCACGGCGCGCTCCATCCCTGCCCCTCCTGAGGGCACACGCTGGTAGGCGGCGTGGCCCGGCGGGCCACCGTTCTCGAACGCTTTCGGCGCGAACCCGTGCCCACCCTGACGCTGGTGGGGGCGGACGAATTTTCCCCTGATACGGAACTCCCCGATCCCGCGAAAACGGGCGATGCCTCACCGGAAACCGTGCGTGCCGTGTACGATGCCCTGCATGTCGATTGCGGCATGTTGTCCGCCGCCTCCGCCGCATGGTTCGGTGCGGCGCGCCCCCGGAATTTCGTCGAAGTGGGCGGCAGGCCCATAACGAAGCGGTTCCATTTCGGCGGGGTGCCCGTGGCGGTGATCCTGTTCCCGCCGCTTTCCGCAGGGGGGACGGCTGAAACGGAGACGCCTACGCCGAAGCTCCTCGCGTCGGTGCTTGCCGCAGCTGATGCCGCTTCCGACGCCGCGATCCGCATCGGGATCAGCCCGTGGGGATTTGAAGGGGAATTCGCCGTCCGCGAAGCGTTGGAACAGCGTTACCATCTTTTGCTTGGCGGCGGCCCCGGCGCGGCGTTCGCGGGGGAGGTCAACGCGCAGGCCCCCGGCCTCATCTGGTCGCGGGCCGACAAGGACGGGCGCAGCGTCATGATCATCGACATCATGGCCCTGCCTGAGCCGGGTATGCCCTTTGCGTGGGAATGGGGCCTTTCCATGCAGGCGCAGGAAGTGCGCCTCACTTCCGCCATCCCGTCCGATCCGCATATGGAAGCCTTGCTTCCCAAAGCAAGTTCACGCTGATTTTCCTGACGGTTATCCATGAAAAAGGCGCCGCCCGTGAGGACGGCGCCTTTTGTTTATATAGAGTTATGCCATTAACGGCTGATTCCCCTGAGGAAGGAGTCGTTTAGGTAGTTGAATGTATTAAGGTTGCTGATATCTTCCTGCGACAGCTCGCCGAGGCGTCCATAGAAGGCGGTAATGCCGCGCAGCCAGCCCCTGAGGTTGCCCCGCTTAGGATCGAAAAGTTTAACCTGTTCACCCAGCGGGAATAGGGGATGGAGGCGAAGATCTTCTTCAGCCTCAGTTTCAGTCATCAGCTTGTTGGCCCAGACCTTGTTAAAGCGGATGTAGTCCTGCACAAAGGCCTTGAGGCCACGCCCCTGCATGTCGTCCACCACGCGTAGGTAGACGCGCAGGAAGGCACGGACTTGCTCAGGGTTTTCATCGGCAAAGGTGCGATCCGCGAGCAGCAGGATGGGCTGACGGATACCGCAGTCGGGGGAGTTGGCAGCGATCCTGAACCCCTTTTTCTGTGCCTCGTAGGTAGACGGAGCCCAGATGGAAATGGCGTCGCCAAAGCCCTTGACGAGCATGTCTACGGCCGGGGCGGGGAGGACGTTCTGGATCTTTACGTCGTTTTCCTGAAGGCCAAGGATGTTCAGCCAGGCGCTGACCAGATAGTGCGCCGAGGTCTTTTCCGGGCATAGGATGATCTTGCCGCGCACAGTGTCCGCGCTGCCGCATACTTCAGGGTAGCGGGGGTTCGTGCCCTTGGCCTTTAAAACGGGGCTGTCGGGCCGGACGTAGATGGCGTTGAGCTCGGACTCGTCATTGCCGATGCCGATAACGTAGTATTGTCCCTTTTGGGCGGACATGAGTGTCGGCACGGCTCCGCATCCGGCGATTTTCCACTGGTAGTTGCCTTGTCGGGAAACGATTTTTTCGCCTGAACCGAAACGCAGCATGCGGATGTCGAGCCCGGCTTCTTTGTCCCAGCCCTTCTGCTTGGCGTACCAGACTAGAAAAGCTTCATGTTCGCCGATCCATGCGGTCTGTAGCTGTTCGGCGGCCATGGTGGGCTTGCGGTCAGGCTCAGGCTGAGCGCGAGGCCAAGCAATCCCATCAACACGCGAAATTTCATAGCTCACCTCTTGCTGGGGGAATTTCCCGCCCTGTCGGAATGTTCATTGAACCGCCGGAAAACGCGGCTGAATACCCTATAATGGAAACGGTTTCTCGTTAACATCCCATTTCGGATATAAAAAGGGAGCGCCCCGTGAAAGGGGCGTTCCGTAAGGTTATCCGAGGAATTCCTTGAGCAGCGCGCCAACTTCGCTCGGACGCTTGGCGACCTTGCCGCCCGCCTTGACGATGGCTTCGGTTTTGCCCTTCACGGTGCCGCGCCCGCCGGTGACGATGGCGCCGGCGTGCCCCATGCGCTTGCCTTCGGGGGCCGTGCGCCCGCCCATGAAGGCCACGAGCGGCTTCGTAAAGGCCTTGGCTTGCATGGCTTCGGCCACTTCCTCTTCCATCGTGCCGCCGAGTTCGCCGATGATGACGACGGCGTGGGTGTCCGGGTCGGCTTCATACAGCGGGAGGAGTTCCGCGAAACGGGTTCCGGGGACCGGGTCGCCGCCCACGCCGATCAGGGTCGTGACGCCGAACCCGCCCTTGACGATTTCGGCGGTGACTTCGTTGGTCAGGGAGCCGCTGCGGGTCATGACCCCGACGTGGCCCTTCTTGTATACGCGGTCGATCCAGTAGGGGATGGTGCCGAGCATGGCTTCGCCTACGGAGATGATGCCCGACGTGTTGCCGCCCACGACCATCGCGCCGCAGGAAAGCGCGGCCCGGCGGATCTGGACGGCTTCGTGCAGCGGGATGCCGTCCGCGATGGTGCAGATCTTTTTGATGCCCGCGTCGAGGGCCTCAAACACGGCGTCCTTGGTGAACTTGGGGGGCACGAACAGCATGGCGACGTCGGCGGGGTGATCCTTCATGCCGCGGCGGACGGAGTGGTACACCGGGATGCCGTCCACGTCCTGCCCTTCCTTGCCGGGGGTGACGCCGAAAACGACCTGCGTGCCCATATCTTTCATGTGTTTCGTCCAGAAAGCGCCTTCCTTGCCGGTGACGCCCTGCACAACCACGCGCGAATCCTTATGGATGAAAATGCTCATTATGCCCTCCCGGCAGCGATGTCCACAGCCCGCTGCACGGCTTCTTCAGTGTTGGTCAGGGGTTCCAGCCCGGCGTCGCGCAGGATGGCAAAGGCTTCCTCTTCATTGGTGCCGCGGATGCAGGTAACGATGGGCTGCTTGGGCTGGTGGGCTTTGATGGCTTCCACGAGGCCCTGCGCCATGACGTCCGCGCGGGCGATGGTTCCGAAGGTGACCACGAGGATGACCTTGCTCGGAGTCTTGAGGCAGAGCTCCATAGTGCGGACGGCCTTGGTGTAGTTGGCCCCGCCGAATTCCACATAGGTCGCCGGGTGCCCGCCCGCGTCGTTGATAAGATCGAATACGGTGGTGGTCAGGCCCGCGCCCGCGCACATCAGGGCGATGTCGCCGTTGAACTGGAGGTAGGGGATGCCTTCCTGCGCGGCTTCAAATTCGACTTCGGAGTCAAAATAGTCGCGGGTAAGCGGGTAGTTGGGCTGGCGCCACACGGAGTTGTCGTCGATGATGAGCTTGCCGTCGCCCGCGATGGCCTTGCCGTCCTTGGTGATGAACAGCGGGTTGATTTCGGCGAGCTGTGCGTCATAGGCGCGGAAGGTCTTGTAGAGGCCGCGCACGGCCGCGCCGACCTGCTTGCCGAGATCCCCGGACAGCCCCATGCCGTAGATGAGGTTGTTGACGTGGTAGCCGCCGAGCCCTTCGGAGATGTCCACGCGCACGGTGACGATCTTTTCGGGGGCGGTGGCGGCGAGCTTTTCGATTTCCACGCCGCCTTCGGCGCAGCCGATGAGCATGATCTTGGATTCCACCGGGTCCACGGTGATGGAGAGGTAGATTTCGCGGTCGATGTCCACGGCCTCTTCAACAAGAAGCATACGGACATTGTGTTCGGATTCAAACAGGGCCTTGGCGGTGGCCTTGGCGCTTTCGGCGTCCTTCACGACCTTGATGAGCCCGGCCTTGCCGCGCCCGCCGCGCAGCACCTGCGACTTGAGCACGCAGGGGAACCCGATTTCCGCAAACGCGCCGTCCAGTTCGTCCATACCGCGTACCAGTACGCCCTTCGGGGTCGGCAGGCCTTTTTCGCGGAAGGCTTCCTTCGCCTGATATTCAAACAGCTTCATGGCAGTTCCTTTTGGAAGAGGACGCCTCCGGCGGCAAGGGGCCCTGCCCCCTTGCCCCCGCCGGGGGGCATGATGCCCCCCGGACCCCTGCGTTGCCGCGGCGCTCCTGTCGCCGGAGGTGCGGGCTGTTGAGGGAGTCAGGCGTTTCTCTTTGTGTTTGTTGTGTCTTTGGGAAAAAGCCGCTGTGCGCCTTTTTCTTTTTTTGCCGTTTGGAAAACCTGCGGACAGGGATTCGATAAAGGCAAAAGTCTTGGGAGGATGAGGGGATGGGGTCTGGGGAAGGGGAGAAGGAACCCCTTCTTCAGAAGGGTTCCTTCTCCCCTTCCCCAGCCTTCATATCCCGTTCATCTTCTTATTTGCCGTACTTCTTCCAGAAATCGCCCCACATCTCTTCGTCGGTGAAGGCCCACGGGGCTACGGGCTCGTTGACCCACGTGACGTTGATGAAGTGGCGCCAATGGACGTTTTCCGTGGTGCTGTTGCCGCCCCATGTGCCGCAGCCGAGGGTGGCGGTGGAGGGCATCCGGTTGAAGGGGTGCCCGCCGTTGCCCGCGCTCATGGACTGGCGCACAGTGATGCGGGAGGACTTCATATGTTCGCCGAGGTACTCGATGTACTCACGCTTGTAGGTATGGATGCCGCAGGAGTGGCCGCGCCCGACGAGGTTGGTCAGCTCGACGAGGATGCGGTAGGCGTCCTTGAAGTCCTTGGCCTTGTAGACGGTGAGGACGGGGGAGATCTTCTCGTCGTGGAACTTGTCGTCGGGGATGGGTTCCATGCCTTCGACAAGGAGGATGTCCGTGCCTTCGGGGATGCTGATGCCCGCGCCGTCCGCGATGACCTGCGCCGACTTCGCGATGATGTCGGGGTTGAGCGCGATTTTGCCCTTGGCGTTGAGCTTCCACATATGGTTCTTCAGCTTTTCGCGGTCTTCGCCGGTGACGAGGTGGCAGCCGTTTTTCTTCATTTCGGCCATGAACTGGCCGTAGACGGCTTCAACCGGGATGACCGCGTTTTCGGACGAGCAGGATGTGGCGTAGTCGAACAGCTTGCTGCCGCAGATCATCTTGGCGGCTTCGGCGACGTCGGCGTCTTCGGCTACGATGGCGCAGGCGTTGCCCTGCCCGACGCCGTAGGCCGGGGTGCCGCTGGAGTAGGCGGCCCGCACGACCTGCCCGCTGCCGGTGGCGACGATGAGATCGGAAACCTTCATGAGCTCGGTGATGGCTTCGCGGCTCGGATCTTCAAGCACCTGAATGAGGTCTTCGGGGGCCCCGACCTTGCGCAGGCCGGCGCGCATCATGTTGATGGCCTCGGTGGTGCTTTTCAGCGCGCGGGAGCTGGGCTTGAAGATGACGGCGTTGCGGCCCTTGAGGATGCCTACGGCCTTGCCGCCGCACGTGGCGGTGGGGTTCGTCGCCGGGAGGATGGCGCAGACCACGCCCACGGGCTTGGCGTATTTGGAGATGCCGGTCTCTTCATTGCGTTCGATGAGGCCCACGCTCTTGGCGCCCCTGATGTCGTGCAGCACGCCGCCGACCTTGCGCTTGTGCTTGATGATCTTGCTCTGGACGTTGCCGTAGCCGGTTTCTTCCACAGCCATCTTGGCGAGCTTGGCGATGTTTTCGTCTTCGTAGACTTCCCAGCCGATGGCGAGGCATATCTCGTCGATCTGTTCCTGCGTGTAGTCGTTGACGATTGCTTGCGCCTTGCGGGCCAGTTCCATCTGTTCGCTGACGGTCTTCATGAAATCCTCCGTTGTGTGTTGGTCGGCTTTATGGTGGAGTTGCAATGATGACGAGTAAGGTTTGCCTGTAATTGTCCTATGTTAATGCCAGATGTCCATCCCGGCAAACTTGCCGAATACCGCCACCGAGAACGTAACGCACAGGATGGCTATGATGGTCATGAAGACGCCCGACTTGGCGAAATCCGATATGCGGAAGTAGCCGGAAGAGTAGGGAATGACGTTGGTAGGGCTGGACGTGACCATGATGAAGGCCATGCTGGTGGCGATGCCTGCGGGACCGGCGAGCACCCACGGGTTCATGCCGATGTCGAGGCCGAGGGCGATGATGAGGGGCATGACCACGGCACCGGTGACGCTGTTGGAAGAGAAGAAGATCTTGAGCAGTTCAACCATCGTGATGACGGCAAGGACGCGCAGGACGGGGTGCAGTTCGCCGACGCCGGAAAGCGTTCCCCAAGCGATCCAACGGGCCGCCCCGGTGCTGGCAAGGAGCATGCCTGCCGAAATGCCGCCCGCGATGAGGATGAGCCCGCCCCAGTCGATGCTGCGAGAGGCTTCCTTCCAGTCGTCAAAAACGCGCAGGCCGGGGAGGAACAGGAGGACGAAGCCGAACAGGGCGACGAAAGCTTCGGGGGCCTTGAAGCCGATATACGGTTCAAGGTTTGAGCCGCCGAGCCACAGGAAGACCATCGTTACGAAGACGACGAGGGTGCGGATTTCCTTGACCTTCAGGCCGCCGAGGGCTGCGAGCTCGGCCTTGATGCTGTCGAGGGTGATGGGGATTTCCTTAAACTCAGGCTTGAAAAGCTTCATGAGGCAGAACCAGCCGAGGGGGATCATGAGCAGCGCACCGGGAACGCCGACAGCCATCCACTGCGCAAAGGAGACGTCAAGCTGTGCGATGTCGCGGACGTATTGCATGGCAAGGACGTTTGCGCCGCAGCCGGCGGGGGTCGCCGTGCCGCCGATGAGGGAGCCCCAGACGATGCCGATCATGAGGGCACGTCCGAAATTGCTCTCCAAGGGCTTGCAGCCGCTGCCCTGAAGGATGCTCATGCCGAGCGGGAGCAGCATGGCGGCGACGGCCATGTCCGTGACCCACATGGAGACAAGAGCTCCGATAGTAATGAAGGCGAGCACGATGCGGTCAGTACGCCGGCCTACCTTGGTGAGCATCCACAACATGAAGCGGCGGGCAAGCCCGGATTCCGTCATGGCTGCGGAGAGCCCCATAGCGCCCATGAGGAACATGATGGATGAGTTGCCGAGGCCAAGCTTCACAAGGCTGCTGAACTTGTCGATGTTCATGACGTGCAGGAGCACGATCAGGGAGAGCGACGTCGCGGGGAAGGGGATGGCTTCCGTCATCCACATGATGACCGCAAAACAGAGCGCCCCCATAACGCATTTGGCGCTTTGCGTGAGCGGGATGGCTTCTGTTCCTTTATAGAAAGGCTCCGGGGTAGGCAGTGCAATGACGATCAACATGACGATGATGCCCACTAGGAAGAAAAAGGTCTTCCGCGCGGTTTCCAGAGGCACTCTATCGCCGACAATGGCATGTGTGAATCCAAGCGACTTTATCTTCTGCAAATAATAGTCAATGGAGTCTTTCTGATTAAAACGA
>URTO01000077.1 GCA_900550745.1 uncultured Desulfovibrio sp.
GGAAAACTTTCTTCAGAAAGTTTTCCTTTCCCCTCCCCAATCTTCAATTCAAAAAAACTATTCGCCAAGCCACTTGTTGCGGATGGCCTTTTCCTTGCCGTTCTCGCGGATGGCCTTGAGGCCCTTGTTGACTTGGGCGGCGAGTTCGGCGTTGTCCTTGCTGAACACGAAACCGATGTATTCGGCGTCTTCGGTGAGGAAGGCGACCTTCATGAGATCCTTGTAGCCTTCCTTGCGGCTGGCGTAGTAGCGGGCGACGGGGTCGTCGCAGACCACGACGTCGAGGCGGCCGTTGCGCATGTCTTCAAACACAAGGCCGACTTCGTCATAGGTGCGGAGGTCGATGTCCACGTTCATCTTGCGCAGCGCTTCGATGGCGGTGGTGCCGATCTGCACGCCGACCTTCTTTCCCTTGAGGTCTTCGGGCTTCTTGATGGCGGAGTCCTTGGCGACGACGACGGCCTGATGGACTTCGTAGTAGGGATCGGAGAACA
Source organism: uncultured Desulfovibrio sp. (assembly GCA_900550745.1). Classification (GTDB taxonomy): domain Bacteria; phylum Desulfobacterota; class Desulfovibrionia; order Desulfovibrionales; family Desulfovibrionaceae; genus Bilophila. The sequence continues at coordinate 495 of URTO01000077.1, forward strand.
CATAGGCCTTCTTGCGCTTGTCGGTGATGGTCACGCAGGAAGCGATGACGTTGGCCTGCCCGGATTCGAGCGACGCGAAGATGCCGTCCCACGCGATGTTGCGGAACTCGCTCTTCATGCCGATTTCTTCGGCGATGGCGGCAATGATGTCGCGGTCATAACCGATGATGTTCTTGTTTTCGTCAAGAAATTCCATGGGCGGCCATGTGGGGTTGGCGGCGGCGATGAGCGTTTTTTCTGCGGCGAATGCGGAGCCGCAAAGCACCAATACGGCGAGAAGGCTGGTCAATACGGTACGAAACATGGTTTCTCCTCCTAAAAATAAGGAAGGAGTATTAGGCATGAGCAGGGGGCGCGTCAACAGAAAAGAAAAGCGGCCGCAGGGAGATGGGCGCAGCAGGAGGAATGCGGCATCCGTGATCCGGCGCGGGGCGCGGCTTTACGGAAATACGGCATCTGCTCTTGATTTTTGTTGATGGATGCGTGATTCTAGGCGTTGATATGCTGGGGAAGGGTGTGTGCCGCAGGAGTCGGGGATTCCGGCGGCATGGGAAACGCCCCTCCCCGGAACAGGGGGGCCCGCGCTGGAGGAATCGCGTGGGTGCCTCCCGGTTTTCGTCGCCGGGACGGGTCCGTCCCTCCGCAGTGGAAAAGGCCACGCCGTTTTTCCGAAGGTTCCGGATGCGGCCCTTCCTTTCTCCCCTAACCTAAAGAGGTTGATAATGAAACGTATCGCTGCCCTGATCATGGGTCTTGCCCTCATGACCGTGCTGGTCGCCCCCGCCTCTGCCAAAGAACTTGTCGTCGCCCACGACACCAACTTCATGCCCTTTGAATTCAAGGGGCCGGACGGCAAGTTCACCGGTTTTGACATTGAACTCTGGGAAACCATCGCCAAGAAGCTGGGCCTCTCCTACAAGTTTCAGCCTATGGACTTCAACGGCATCATCCCCGGCCTCCAGACCGGCAACGTGGATGTGGGCATCGCCGGCATGACCATCACGCCTGAACGCGCCAAGGTCGTGCAGTTCTCCGACGGCTATTACACGTCCGGCCTCAAGATCCTCGTCCGTGAAGACGAAAAGAACATCAGCAAGGTTGAGGATCTCGCCGGCAAGGTCGTTGCCGTGAAGACCGGCACCTCTTCCGTACCGTTCATGAAGGACTTCGGCAAGGCGAAGGAACTGAAGCAGTTCCCCAACAACGACGGCATGTTCTTTGAACTGCTCAGCAAGGGCGTCGACGCCGTGGTGTTCGACATGCCCGTGGTGACCGCGTTCGCCACCACCGCCGGCAAGGGCAAGGCCAAGGTCGTCGGCCCCCTGTACGAAGGCCAGAAGTACGGCATCGGCTTTACCCAGGGCAGCGAAGAGCTGGTGAAGAAGGTCAACGGCGTCCTTGCGCAGATGCGCAAGGACGGCTCCTACGCCAAGCTGTATGAAAAGTGGTTCGGTTTCGCACCCAAGGAATCCGATATGTAGGGTGTCTCTATTCGCTGGAATAGAGCAACGGGGAGGTTTCTGCCTCCCCGTCCCTTTTTCTCCTTTAATCCATCGGGTGCCTCATGGCTTTTGATTTTGAACCTTCGATCATTCTGGAAACCGCGCCCCAGCTCCTCGGCGGGATGAAGCTGACGCTCATCATCACGCTGGGCGGGTTGCTCGTCGGTCTGCTGCTCGGCATCATCACCGGGCTTGCCAATACCTCTCGGAACCGCCTCCTCCGCGGCATCGCCATCATTTACATCGAAACGATCCGCGGGACGCCGCTTATCGTTCAGGTGATGTTCCTCTATTTCGGCCTGCCGCTGGCCCTTGGCATGCGCATCCCCCCCGACGTGGCGGGCGTCATCGCCATCGGCGTGAACTCCGGCGCGTACATCGCTGAAATCGTGCGCGGCGCCATCGAGTCCATCGACAAGGGGCAGATGGAAGCCGGACGGTCCACCGGGCTCACGCAGGCCCAGACCATGCTCTACATCATTTGGCCTCAGGCTTTTAGGCGCATGATCCCGCCGCTGACCAACCAGTGCATCATCTCGCTGAAGGACACCTCCCTGCTCGTCGTCATCGGCGTGGGAGAGCTGACCCGGCAGGGGCAGGAAATCATCGCCGTGAACTTCCGGGCCTTTGAAGTGTGGATTACCGTCGCCATCTTCTATCTGGCCATGACGCTGAGCATTTCCGCGGTGCTCCGCTATTATGAGCGCAAGCTCATGATCGGCAGGCGCTCCGTCCCGGCGGTTCCGTCGGATCCGCTCGTGTAGGGCCGTTTCATTTCATCTTTTCATGCCTCGTTTTGTTGGGAGGAGAAGGTTTCATGTCCAGCGCACAGCCGGCACAGCACAAGTCCCCGCTTGTTCCGAGCCTTTTTAAGACAATCCGCAGCGGGTACAGCCTTGGGATGCTGTCCAAGGACATTTCGGCGGGGATCACCGTGGGCGTGGTGGCGCTTCCGCTCGCGCTTGCGTTCGCCATCGCTTCAGGTCTGACGCCGGAACGGGGGCTGTACACGTCCATCGTCGCCGGTTTCTTCATGGCGTTTTTCAGCGGAAGCCGGTTCCCGGTCAGCGGGCCGACGGGCGCGTTCGTCGTCATCATTTACAGCATCGTGTCCCGGCACGGCTACGAGGGGCTTGTCCTGACCACGCTGATGGCGGGCATCCTGCTTGTCATCTTCGGGTTCCTGCGGCTGGGGGCGCTGGTCAAATACATCCCCTACCCGGTGACGACGGGGTTCACCGCCGGGATTGCGCTGCTGATCTTCTCCTCTCAGATGAAGGATTTCTTCGGGCTGCCGCTTGTCGATACGCCGCCGGAATTTTTCGACAAGTGGGGGGCTTATGCCCAAAACGCCATGGATTTCAGCCCCGCGACGTTCGGGGTGGCGGCCTTCACGCTGCTGGTCATCCTGATCGTCAGGCGCAAGATCCCCAAAGTTCCCGCGCCCGTGGTGGCCGTGTTCCTGTCCACGCTGCTGGTGTGGCTGTTCTCCCTGCCCACCGATACCATCGGTTCCCGGTTCGGCTCGCTGCCCACGGGCTTCCCTGAGTTCACTTTGCCGTACGGGATCACCTTCGAGCGCATCCGCGAGCTGTTCCCCGATGCGTTGACCATCGCGCTGCTGGCGGGCATCGAGTCGCTGCTGGCCTGTGTGGTGGCGGACAGCATGACGGGCGACAGGCATAATTCAAACATGGAGCTGATTTCGCAGGGCATCGGCAACGTGGCCTCGGTGTTCTTCGGCGGCTTCGCCGCCACGGGCGCCATTGCCCGCACGGCGACCAACGTGCGCGCCGGTGCGAATTCGTCCGTTTCCGCCATCGTGCATTCCCTGTTCCTCGTCGTGGTGGTCATGTGGCTCCTGCCGTTGACCGAGTATATCCCGCTGGCGGCCCTCGCCGCCGTGCTGGTCATGGTCGCCTATGACATGAGCGATCTGCGGACGGTGCGGCATATTTTCCAAGGGCCGAAGTCCGACTGGTCGGTGATGATCCTGACCTTCGCGCTGACGGTGGTCTTCGATCTGACCGTAGCCGTGTATACCGGGGTCATGCTGGCTTCCCTGCTGTTCATGCGCCGCATGAGCGAATTGACGGGCATCCACACCTGCGTTTCCGGCGAAGAGGAAGAGGCCGCCGCGCACGACATCCCACTTCCCGATGAGGAAGCCGTGCCTGACGGCGTGGAGATTTTCGCCATCAACGGGCCGCTGTTCTTCGGGGTGGCCGACCGGTTCCAGTCCACGCTGGATGCGATGGAGACGCCTCCCAAGGTGTTCATCATGTACCTGCACAACACGCCCGCCATCGACATGACCGGCATCCACGCGCTGGAGGCGTTCCTTGAGCGCCGTCAGGAAGGCTGCCGCGTCCTCTTTGCCGCCGTGCAGGAACCCGCCCGCAGGACGCTCCAGAGGGTCGGCATCCTCCGCGCCGTTGGTGAGGAGAACATCTACCCGTCACTCGACGAGGCGCTTTTGCGCGCCGAAGAGATTCTTGAGGAAGAGAAACGGAAGTAGATCGCCATATGGGATCGGGGAGAAGCGGGAGGGCTTTTCTGGAGAAAGCCTTCCCGCCCCTTCCCGAAACCGTTGGGCTGGCCCGCGCCTTTCCAAAGGCTCCCTCGTTTATCGGGCCCTTGCCGCCGGTTTTCCCGGCGGGCCGCGTCTGGACGATGCCGTCCGGGCGTTTTTTTTAGGCTGTGTTATAGAAAATGGTTGATGCTTTTTTCCTTGAAACTCCAAAGGGATAACCGGAAAAATACCTTAGCCGTGGATCCCGCCAAGGAGAAAACTGGAAAAAAACTCTATTTTTCACCGCACGGTGGAGATGAAACAACCACATATTATAACAGAGCTTTTTTTATGGGGGAGCCTTTGGGATGGGCGTGGAAAAAAGCGGCCTGCGGTGAAGGGGGAAAAGGAGGGCCGTCCGGCGCGCAGGCGGCCGTTTGTCTTGCTTGGCGGTTGTATGCTAGTTTTGGGGCGGATATTGTGCATGGGGCGTTGGCGTTTGCCCCGACGCTGGGCGGGACGGGTGCCGGATCAATATGTGTACGGGCCCGCCGGAGACACTGCGTAAAGGATAAAGTATGATCGTCAGGCTGGCATGTGGGGCGTTGCAGGGCGTGGACGCCTTCCGGGTGGATCTGGAAGTGGATTTCCTACGGAAGGGGATGCCTGCCTTTGTGATGGTCGGGCTTGCGGAAGGCGCCGTACGCGAAGCCAAGGAACGGGTGTTTGCGGCCATGCGTTCGTGCGGGTTCACGCTGCCTGCGGCGCGCATCACCGTCAATCTGGCGCCTGCGGATCGCCGGAAGGCCGGAAGCGCCTATGACTTGCCGCTGGCTGTGGCTTTGCTGGGCGCGGCGGGCATCTTGCCCGCGGAACGGCTGGAGGGCTGGTTCCTCGCCGGGGAGCTTTCGCTGGGCGGCGCCATCAAGCCTGTGCCCGGTGTCCTGCCGCTCGGCATATTGGCCCGGAACGAAGGCGCAAAGGGCATCGTCACCGCCCCGGAAAACGCCTCTGAAGCGGCCTTGGTCAAGGGGCTTCCCGCCTATGGCCCGGCGACGCTGGACGAAGCCGTACGCTTCCTCACGGGCGAATGCGAGCTGACGCCCGCCGCGCCGCCCGTATCTGATGCCGGCCCTGCGCGGGGGATTCTGGATTTCGCCGACGTCAAAGGGCAGGAGCACGCCAAGCGGGCCATCGAAATTGCGGCGGCGGGCGCGCACAACCTGTTGCTCATCGGCCCGCCCGGAAGCGGCAAGACCATGCTCGCCAAGCGCATCCCGTCCATACTCCCGCCCCTTGCGCCGGATGAGGCGCTGGAAGTGACCAAAATCTACAGCGTGGCGGGGATGCTCGGCGGCAAGGGGCTCGTATCCGAGCGGCCTTTCCGCGAACCGCACCACACGGTATCCGATGCGGCGCTGGTCGGCGGCGGGATGTATCCCCGGCCCGGCGAAGTTTCTCTCGCCCACCGGGGCGTGCTGTTTCTCGACGAGCTGCCGGAATACGGCAAGAATACGCTCGACATGCTCCGGCAGCCGCTTGAGGGCGGTACGGTGACGGTATCCCGGTCGGCGCATTCGGTAACCTTTCCGGCTGACTGTATGCTGGTGGCGGCCATGAACCCGTGCCCTTGCGGCTATGCCACCGATCCCCGGCATACGTGCGTCTGTTCGCCGGGGCTGATCCGGCGGTATCGGTCGCGGCTTTCCGGGCCGCTTCTGGATCGCATCGACCTGCACATCAATGTGCCAGCCGTGCCGTATGAGGAGTTGCAGGTAGGGGCCTCGCCTGTGACGTCGGCCCGGATGCGCGAACGTGTGCTTGCCGCGCGGGCCGTGCAGCAAGCGCGCTATGCGGAGGTTCCCTATTGCCGGACGAATGCCGATCTTTCCGGCAGCCTCCTTGAAGAACACTGCCGCATGGGAGCGCCGGAAAGGGCTTTCCTGCGGGAAGCCGTGCGGCGGCTGGCGCTTTCCGCCCGCGCCTATACGCGGATCTTGCGGATAAGCCGGACGATTGCGGATCTCGCCGGGGCGGAATCCATCGGGGTTCCCCATCTGGCAGAGGCCATCGGCTGCCGCGTGCTGGACAGGGAAGATCTCTAGGCTCTCCCCCAAACGGTGGGGATGGGCTGTCTGAGGGGAAGCTGGCACGGGCCGTGCATTCCCCCTCATTGTTTCGTTTTTCCATCATCAACCTTCATTCAAGGAGCATGTCATGTCGTTCAGACTGATGGACAAAGCCAAGGCCGCCGGCTGAGCGGCGAAGACGGCTCCAGAGTTGCTGGAGCAGGTATTGTCGTCCCTGCCGGGGGTACCGGATCCGGAGGGGCGCGTGTTGCACGGTTTCGAGCACAATGAAGACGCCGTGATCCTCCGCACGCCGCCTGCGGGGATGGCGCTGGTGCAGACGGTGGATGTGCTGAGCCCTCTCGGAAACAATCCCCGGCTGTTCGGTCAGGTTGCGGCGGCGAACGCGCTTTCGGACGTATACGCCGTCGGAGGGTTTCCGTGGTCGGCGATGAATATCGCGGCGTTCCCGGCTCAGGATGTGCCGCTGGAGGTCTTTGCCGAGATTTTGGCGGGCGGCCTTGAAAAAATCGTCGAGGCCGGGGCCGTGCTTGCCGGTGGGCATACGCTGGAAGACGCGGAAATCAAATACGGCCTGTCCGTGACCGGCTATGTGGCTCCTGACGCCGTAGCCAGCAATGCCGGGCTGCGCCCCGGAGATGCGCTCGTGCTGACCAAGCCGCTCGGCACGGGCGTGCTGGCGACCGCAATCAAGGCGCAGTGGGACGGCAGCGACAAGGCCGAAGCCGATCTCTACCGTTGGGCGACCCATCTGAATGCGAACGCCGCCGAAGTGTTGCGGGCCATGAACCTCAAGGCCGCGACGGATATCACGGGGTTCGGGCTCGGCGGGCACCTGCTGGAGATGGCGCGGGGTTCCCAAGCCGTCGTCGAGGTGGATACCGCCTCGTTGCCGTTTATCGACAATGTGGAGGAGTTCGCCTCTGATGGCCTGATCCCCGCAGGCAGTTACGCCAACCGCAGGCATTGTTCCTGCCGCACGCATGTGGGCCCCGGTGTGGACAGCCTGAGGGCCACCCTCGTATTCGACGCGCAGACGTCCGGGGGGCTGGTGCTGGCTGTGCCTCAGGAGCGCGTGGAGGAGGCTCAGGAGCGTCTTGCCGCCCTCGGTGAACCCGCGTGGCTTATCGGGCGCGTTTTGCCCTTGAGGGACGGCCCTCAGCTTCTTTTGAGCTGAGGGGTGAAGGCAGCAGGAGGGGGAGAGGAACCCTTCTGAAGAAGGGCTTCCTCTCCCCCTCCTGCACCTCCCCCTCTCCTCCTAAGACTTTCGAGTGGTGGGGAGGCCGCACGCTGGGGTGT
>URTO01000078.1 GCA_900550745.1 uncultured Desulfovibrio sp.
CCCGACAAGAAGAACTATGAAGACTTCCTGTCTCGTTTGCCGCAACTGCTACAACCCGTATCGGCGGAATTGGACGGAAAGTGCTTAAAAAACACAATAGCGCAAAATGGACAGTTGGGCTGTGTGTTTTTTTCCGGGAATTTTTTCGCCATTGCGTTCCGAACGCCCCCATACGACGCACGAACCATCAAAGGAGCAAGCCCATGTTGGTAAGCAAAAAGACCGTCTATGTCGGGGCTGATATCGTCACCATGTCCGAAAAGGCTCCCAAAGCCGAAGCCGTCTGCATTGCGGGCGGGCGCATCGAGTGCGTCGGGAGCCGTGAGGAAGTCCTCGGATACGCCAAAGCGGGTGAATATGATGTCGTGGATCTCGGCGGCGGGACTCTCTATCCCGGCTTCATCGATACCCATAGCCATATGTCCTCGTTCAGCCGCTGCCTCAACCAGGTGTACTGCGGCGCTTCGCTCGGTTCCATCGCCGCCGTGCAGCAGGCCCTGCGCGAGAAGGCCGCCGCAAGCGACGACGAATGGGTGATCGGTTATGGGTACGACGATTCGGGCATTTCCGACAACCGCCACATGAACCGCCATGATCTCGATGCCGTCTGCGCCGACCGGCCCGTGATGGTTGTCCATATTTCGGTGCATATGGGATATGTGAACAGCATCGGCCTCGAACGCCTTGGCATCACTGCCGATACGAAGATCCCCGGCGGCGAGGTCGTCCTTGACGGGAACGGCGTGCCCACCGGCCTGCTGTTGGAAAACGCCATCATCGAGGCATCGGGCCGTTTGCCCGTCCCCACGGAAGAGCAGGTTCGCGAAAGCCTCGCCCGCGCCATCGCCGAGTACAATAAGGAAGGGTTCACCACCTTTCAGGATGGCGGGCTTGGGATCAACGGCGAAGCCGAAGTGTTCCTCCGGCCTTACATGGAGCTCGCCCGCGAAGGGCGGCTCAACGCCCGCGCCTATTTGCAGCTTTTGCCTTCCGAGATGGACAAGCTCATCCCCCTCGGTGTGTGGGGCATCGGCAACGACCACATAAAGATCGGCGGCGTCAAATACTTTACCGACGGCTCCATTCAGGGGTTCACCGGCGCGCTGCTTGAGGACTACCATACCCGCCCCGGCTACAAGGGCTCGCTGCTGTGGCCGCAGGAAGAGATCGACGAAACCATCATCAAGTACCACTGCCTCGGCTTTCAGGTCGCCGTGCACACCAACGGCGACGCCGCCTCGGAATCGGTCATCCGAGCTTTTGAAAAGGCCGTGGAGCGGTGCCCGCGCACGGATCTGCGCCACATGCTCATCCATGCGCAGCTCGTTTCCTACTCGCAGCTTGAGCGCATGAAGGCTTGCGGGATCATCCCCAGCCTGTTCGCCCGGCATATCGAAGTCTGGGGGGATCGGCACGCCGCCACGTTCCTTGGCCCCGAACGCACCGCGCGCATGGATCCCGCCGGTTCCTGCGTCCGTTTGGGCATGCCCTTCTCGCTGCATGTGGATACGCCCGTCCTTCCGGTGACGGCCCTCGGCAGCATGCACGCGGCGGTAAACCGCATCAGCGACGGCGGTGTCCTGTTCGGGGCCGATCAGCGCATCACCCCGCGTCAGGCGTTGGAAGCCTACACGACCTACGCTTCCCTTTGCTGCGGCGGGGAACACGACCGCGGGCGCATTGAGCCGGGCCGCTTCGCCGATTTCGTCCTGCTCGACAGCGATATTGAAGCCATCGATCCGTCCGGCATCAGGGACATCAAGGTCTTAAAGACCATCTGCGGCGGGCGCGTGGTGTACGAAGCATAGCGGAAAAGGCCGGGGGAGGGTGTTTCAAAGGAAGCCCCCTCCCTTGGCACAGATGGGGGTTGGTTCCGCCCGCAGGCATTGGGCGGGGAGGGCATACGAAGGCCCCGTTCCGTCGGCGCATTGACGGAAACGGCGGCGTAAGGCTCCGCTGAAACGCGGCGGTAGTTTTTTGTAATACGGGCGGGTTGGGAGTGCGGGGCATTTCCCCAAGGCTAAAGGGGTTCGGGCATGCCATGCGTCGGGCGGCCCCACGGATGTCAGGGAACACGGAGAGCCATCGCCGGAGGCGGTGGAGGAGGTTTTCCATGCAGGCACAGCGCCTTTTCGATACGCTTGAAGAACTGTCCACATGCAACGCGACGCCCGGAAACGGGGTGACGCGGTTCTCATGGTCGGAAGCGGACGGCCGTGCCCGCCGCGTGCTTGAGCGCGAGCTGAGGGCCATCGGGCTGGAACCGTGGGCCGACGGCATGGGGAACCTGCACGCCCGGCTTGAAGGCACGACAGGCGCTCCCGCCGTACTCACCGGCTCCCACCTCGACACCGTGCGCAACGGCGGGCGCTATGACGGGACATACGGCGTGGTCGCCGCGCTGGAGGCGCTGCGTTCCTTCCATGATGAAGGGTACAAGCCGGAACGCGCCATTGAATTCATCGCCTTCGCGGAGGAAGAAGGGTCGAATTTCGGTTCCACATGCCTCGGCAGCAAGGGCATCGTGGGGCAGATCGATGTGGAGGGCCTGAAACGCCTGAGCAATACCGAGGGTTCCGCCTACGATAAGCTGCGGGCGTTCGGGCTCGACCCGGATGCCCTGCCCGGCCAGCAGATCGATCCCGCGAATGTTAAAGTTTTCCTTGAAGTCCACATCGAACAGAACGCGGTGCTGGAAGACGCCGGGCGCGGGCTCGGCATCGTTACCGCCATTTCCGGGATGCGCCTGCACCGCATCGTGTACAAGGGCCGCTCCGATCACGCCGCCAGCCCCATGCAGGGCCGCCGCGACCCCGCCGCCGGGTTCGCGGAGCTGGCCTTCCGCATGGAGCGGCTCTGGAAGGAGGGCGGGCTGCCGGAAGATTTTTCCTGTACCATCGGTGAATTGGCCTGTTCCCCCAATGTGGGGATCGTCGTTCCCGAATCGGTGACGTTCACCATTGACATACGCCATGTTGACGTGCCCGTCTTGGAAGAGGGCTGGAAGCGCATCGAATCGCTCGTGCGTTCCGTCGCCGAATCCAGAGGGCTTGATCTGGAGCTTGTCCGGCTTTCCGCCAGCGGGGGCGTGCGTACGTCCTCCGAAGTGGGCGAGGTGTTCCGGCAGGCGGCCGAAAGGCGGGGTGTCCAACCGCTCTTGCTCAAGAGCGGGCCCGCCCATGACGCCGCCAGCCTTGGGGGCCGCGTGCCGGTCGGGCTTTTGTTTGTTCCGAGCATCAAGGGGCTGAGCCATTGCCCGCAGGAGGCCACCGCGCCTGAGCACCTCGCTTTGGGGGCATGGGTGCTTGAGGATGCGCTGCGTTCCCTTGCGGGGGGTGGTCGCCCCTGATGCCGGAACCCCTTCGGTTGGCTTTCATTTTGGGTAACTTTATCCACAGGAGCTATTCGCATGAAACGGTTTCTCATCGCCTTTTTGGTGTGTACCGCAATGCTGCTTGCTCAGGCGCAGGCGCAGGCCGCTTCAAAGATCACTGTGATTGTGGCCTCGTCCGTGGACACCAGCGAACAGAACTACATGAACGTCACCTATAAGAAGCTGGTGGAGCTCGCTCAGAAGTATTCAGACAACGCGTTCGATTTCCAGTTGTTTCCGAGCATGCAGCTTGGCGACGAACAGGAAACCGTCCGCGCCCTCCAGCTCGGCACGCTCCAGATGTCCATGCTCGCCACGAACAACTATGCGCCCTTCGCCCCGTCCTGCGGCTGGGTGAACATGCCGTACCTGTTCGACACGCTGGAAGAGTTCCGCGCCCTGCTTGACGCCATGTGGGATCAGAACAACGAATGGGCCGTCAAGGAAGGCGGATGCCGCATCCTGTCCATCCTCGACATCGGCTACCGCCAACTGACCACCAGCGCCAAACACCCTGTCCGCAAGCTCGCCGACGCCAAGGGCATCAAGATCCGCACGCCGCAGAACGCCCTGATGGTGTCCACGTTCAAGGCCCTCGGCCTCGAACCCACCGCCGTTTCCTTCTCCGAAACCTTCAACGCGCTCCAGCAGGGCGTGGTGGACGGTCAGGAAGGCTGCTTCAACAACGTTGTGACCCTGAAGTTCTACGAAGCGCAGAAGTACGCCACCCAGATCAACTACTCCGTGCACAGCGCCAACATCATCGCCAGCGAACGCTGGCTCCAGAGCCTGCCCGAAAAGGAGCGCAACGCCCTGATCCGCGCCGGCAGGGAGGCTATGGAATATGAGCGCACCAAGGTCGCGGGCATGCTTGAAGCCGACGACAAGCTGATGGTGGAGCACGGCATGGAACTGCTCGGCGTGGTCGAAGACCTCCCGGAATGGATCCGCCTTGGCCGCACCGCGTGGCCCAAGTGCTATGACGTCATCGGCGACGGCGATGCCGCCAAGGGCAAGGCCGTTATGGATATCGTCCTTGCCAAGAAGGAAGCCCTGGCGAAGAAGTAGCCCCTTCCGGGGCGTCCGGGGGGAATGCCCCCCGGATCCCGGCGGAAAAGGGAGCCGCCGGGGTGTTGAGGAGGTTTCCGCAGCCGTTTGCGGAATGTTTCAGCGGGGTTTTTCCCGCGAATATGTCACTTCAAGGGGAAATGACATGAAGAAATTGCTTGTTGCCTGCCTGCTGTGCGCGTCTGTGATCGGCCTTGCGTTCGGTCAGGCGAAAGCGGCCTCGAAGATTCCGGTGATCGTGGCTTCGTCCGTGGACACCAGCCCTCAGAACTACAGCAACGTGTTCTACAACAAGTTCACTGAACTGGCCCAGCAGTAAGATTCCTCCTACGGGTACGGGGAATACTCCGGCGAGCTTGTCGGGCAGCCCCCGGAGACTACTCCCGGCGGACACGGAGAATGCCAACGGGCAATCCTCGCTCTGGGTGTGGGAGTTGGCCACTCCCGGTATAAAGAATACCGCTGTGCTCCGGCTTCATCCCCGCCTCTGGGGGACTGCTGGGGTGTTTCTGCCTGCATACGGTCGCCAACAGCTTCATCCCCGTTTCTGGGGGACTGCCCTCGGAGGACACGGGGAATACCCGCCGTGCATGGCGGCGAAGGCCTCCCGGAAAGACTGCCCCGAAGGACGCGGGGAATACTCTGAACGCCGCCGACGCCATGCTTAAAATCGGGACTGCTTCCGGCGGGAGGGGGAGCACCCTGCCGCCGGAGGCGTTGCCGTTCATCCTTTTCCGCTTGCCTTCCGCAGATTGTCCACCTGGCGGCAGATGCCCATGAGCATATCCATTTCGTGCCGCCTCAGGCCGGACTTGCCGAGGAAGCGGCGCAGGGGCATCAGGAAGTAGTCGGGGTTGTCGCTTTTGAGATAATCTATGGCGAGGAGCGTTTCCTTGAGCCGGGCGTAGAGCAGGGCCTGTTCCTCGTGCGTGATGCGGCGCGACTGCTGGCCGGGATCGTTTCCGAGCGGCGGCTGCGGGTCTACGCGGCTGACGGCCTTCATGCATTCGTAGGTAAGGATGAGGATGGCCTGCGCCAGATTGAGCGAAGAAGCCTCCCCAGCGGTGGGGATGGTCACGAGGCGCTGGCATTGTTCGATGTCGGCATTGCTCAGGCCGCGATCCTCACAGCCGAACACGATGGCGACCCGGCTGCCTTCATGGAGCAGGGGCGCGATTTCACCGGCGGCCTGTTCCGGCGTCAGCAGGCCGCGCCGCCATCCGCCCGTGCGGGCCGTGGTGCCGAAGGTCAGGACGTTGGGGGCGAGCGCCTCGCCGAGCGCCGGTTTGACCTCAATGGCGTCGAGCAGGGGCTCGCCCTTGGCCGTGGCCAGAGGCCGGGCTTTTTCCTTATCCCACCATACGGGGCTGACGAGCGTCAGGCGCCCGCAGCCCGTGTTGGCGCAGGCGCGGGCCGCCATGCCGATGTTTTCCGGGAATTTGGTTCCCACCATAATGATTTCCAGATGCCGCAGGGCATCCTGCGAAGCTTGCACGAGCATATTCACTTCCGGGGAGACAGGGTGGAAAGGGCGTCCTCAAGCTGGCCCGCCGTGTACAGATCCCTGAGCACGATGGGGCTGTTTGAGAGGAGGCCCTTGGGGAAAATGGCCGTGACCGGGATGCTGACGCTGCCGATGGCGCGGAGCAGCGCCTGCGCTTCCGGGTCGGGGCGGGTCAAATCCACCTTGATGAGGCGCAGCCCGTAGCGTTCCGTGATGGCGTGCAGGCGTTTGGGCGTCAGCACGGTCTGCTCAAGGAATTTGCAGGAGGGGCACCAATCCGCCGTGAATTCGACCAGCAGCGGTTCTTTTTTCAGCAGCGAGCGGAACGTGTCCGCTTGGAACGCTTCCCACGGCGCGGGTTCGGGCGCGGGCCGCACGCTCCACCAGATGGAGCCGCCTACCATAAGGAGCGCGAGCGCGCCCGTAAAGAGCTTTTGCGGCCCAGAGGCCCGCAATCCGCCCCAGTGCCCCCAGATCCACGCCGCCAGCGCGCAGACGAGCAGGGTGACGAGCGCGGGGATCCGCTGCGATTCGGGGAGAATGGACAGCAGATAGATGGCCGTGCCCATGAGGAAGAAGCCGACCAGCCGTTCCATGATCCCCGTCCATGCGCCGGGCTTGGGGAGGATGCGGGCCGCGCCGGGCCAAGCCGCGAGGACGAGGTAGGGCAGGGCCATGCCGATCCCGGTTGCGGTGAATACGGCGGCGATTACGGGCAGGGGCTGGAGCGCCGCCCAGCCGAGCACGCCGCCGAGCAGGGGGCCGCTGCATGGGGTGGCCAGCAGGGTGGCGACGAGGCCGGTGAGGTAGGCTTGCATTTTGGGGCTGCGTGATGCGCCGACTTTGAAATCAAGCACGGGCAGCGTGAACACGTCGAACAGGGAGAGGGACAGCAAAAAGACGAGGATCAGCAGCCCATACACGAGGTGGGTGTTCTGGAACAGGCCGCCCCACGCCAATCCGAACGCGCCGACGCAAAAGGCCAGCACGAGGAACCACGTCAGGATCCCGGCGGCGAACAGTACGTTGTGCCTGCGGAAATGGGCGAGGCGCCGGCTTTCTGTTTCATGGCCCGATGCGCTCAGCAGGGCGGAAACCTTCATGGTCAGCACGGGCAGCACGCAGGGCATGACATTGAGGATAAGGCCCGCCAGCAATCCGAGGAGCAGGGCCGTGCCGAGGGCTGTGGGCTCCAGGGATTCCTGCGGGAAGCGCGGCATAAACCGCCATTCTTCAGGCTCAGCGGGGCTTCCGGGGGCAAGCCGGGCGGACGGCCCGGAAAGCGGCGTCAGCGGGGTGACGGATTGCTGTGGGGGGGCCTGCGGAGGCACGGGTTCGGAAAGGGTGGGGGAACCGGTTTTGCCGAGTTGCCCATACGCTTCCAGCGCGGCAGGGCTCGGCGGAGGCAGCGTTTGGGGGAACGTGAGGGAAACCGTTTGCTGCACGGGGACGCAATTTTTGTCCGAGCAGAGGAGCATGGAAAGCTCGGCGGAGAGGGGGCCGGGTACGGGGGCATCGAAACGGATGAAGATCGGGAACCGGGAGGTATAAGCGAGGATCTGCTTTGTGGGCTCGAAGGTGTCGGGCGTAAGCTGCCCCTGCGGGTAGAGGACTGCGGCTGCGGCGGGCTGTCCCTGCGCGTCGCGGACGTTCAAGCTGGTGGGAATGGGTGCGTCCGCGTAGTGGGAGTAGGTGTGGTAGCCTTTTTGCGGCGTCACCCAGAGCACGGCCGCCGGATGCCCGTCCAGCTCGGCATATTCCGTATCCAATGAAAAAGGAAGTGATTCCGCCTTGGTAAGAGCCGCAGCATACAGCAGGAAACCTGCGGCAAGGCAGAGTATAAGCCATATATGGAGTGTGTTTTTCATTTTCATGGGGTGGACGGTAGCGTTTTTTCTGCCCTTTTGCAAAAAGGGTATTGACACTTGCCCCTTATTTG